>CAYNTN010000121.1:0-14523 GCA_964399995.1 uncultured Ignavibacteriaceae bacterium | reverse complement strand
TAAAAGTTGAAAGTTAAAAGTTGAAAGTTAAAAGTTGAAAGTTAAAAGTTGAAAATTGAAAGTTGAGGGTAAAACGGGAATTTATTAACAATAAACAGAGGATATGATAATGAAAGCGGAAAGATTTGAAGATTTATTAATTTGGCAAAGAGCAAAGGAATTAACTTTGTTAATCTACAGCACATTTGAGAACAGCAAGGATTACAGTTTTAAAAAACAAATTGAAAGAGCTGCTGTTTCGATTATGAATAACATTGCAGAAGGCTTTGAACGAAGGAGTAATAAGGATTTTAAGCAGTTTTTATTCTTTGCAAAAGGAAGTTCCGTCGAGGTAAGAAATATGTTGCATTTAGCAGTGGAATTAAAATACATCAGCAGAGATAAGTATAGTATTTTAACGGAACTTTCTCTTTCTATTTCAAAAATGACAGCAGGTTTAATAAGAACACTTTGAAAGTTGAAAGTAAAAAGTAAAAAGTTACGACTCAAACCTTCCAACTTTCAACTTTTAACTTTCAACTTTTAACTTTCAACTTTTAACTTTTAACTTACATTTTGTTTGAAAAATTAGAAAAAGTAAAATCACGTTATCACGAGATCGCAGAATTGCTCGCTACTCCGGGCATCACCAATGATCAGAATGAATTCCGAAAGCTTTCTAAAGAATATTCCGGACTTGAGGATATTGTTAATGCTTACAACAATTATCTTAAAATAAAAAAGGAAGTCGAGGATAACAAACAACTTCTGTTTGAAACTACCGATACAGAAATGAAAGAGCTTGCTAAAGCTGAACAGGATACACTAGAAAGCAAACTTGAAGAAGTTGAGAAAGAAATTAAGGAACTTCTTATTCCAAAAGATCCGGCGGATGAAAAAAATGCTATACTCGAAATTCGTTCAGGCACAGGCGGTGAAGAGGCAGCATTGTTTGCAGCTGATCTTTACAGAATGTATTCAAGATATTTTGAAAGAAAGGGATGGAAAACCGAGCTTATTGAATTTAATGAATCATCAACACCGGGAGGTCTGAAGGAAGTTGTACTTAATGTAAGCGGCAAAAGCATTTACGGTGATTTGAAATACGAAAGCGGAGTTCACCGGGTTCAGAGAATTCCGGAAACTGAAGCCAAAGGAAGAGTTCATACTTCAGCAGCATCGGTTGCAGTTTTTCCGGAAGCAGAGGATTTTGACATTGAAATAAATGAAAATGATCTCAAGATAGACGTTTTCAGATCGGGAGGTGCAGGAGGTCAGAATGTTAATAAAGTTGAAACTGCAATCCGTATCACGCACATTCCGACAAATACTGTCGTGCAATGTCAGGATGAGCGTTCTCAGCTTAAAAATAAACTCAAAGCAATGAAAGTTCTCCGTTCAAGACTTTACGAATATGAGCTCGAAAAGCGCGACAAGGAATTAACTTCTCAAAGAAAGAACATGGTAAAGTCAGGTGACAGAAGCGATAAGATCCGCACATACAACTTTCCTCAAAACCGTCTCACCGATCACAGGATCGGTCTTACGCTTTATAATCTTTCCGATGTAATGGAAGGAGATCTTGACGAGATCATTGACAAACTCAAAACTGCTGACAGGGCGGAGAGGCTTGCTGAGACTGAGGCGTAGTTAGAATAGAGTTTTGATATTTTATGAATATTTTAATGTTTGAACAAGAGGTATTAAATTTGTAATTTGACTTATGCAAACAATAAGTATAGAAATATTAAACCCGAAAGCTAAAAAATTGCTTCAGAGCTTAGCCGAATTAAATTTAATTTCAATTATAGACAACGGCAATTCCGGAGATAATATAGAATTACTTCTCAAAAAATTAAGAAAAAATTCCTCGTCTGCACCTGCCTTAGATGAAATTACGAAAGAAGTCGAAATCGTAAGACGAAAAAGATATGGCAAATAAGCCAATCAAAGTAATTATTGACACCAATCTTTGGATCAGCTATTTAATAACCGACCCTCGCTAATATTATTTACTATTAGGACATTTTTCTTTTGGTCAATCTTAAAAATTCTTTCATCAGTTTTGAATACTCTGTAGATATATTTAATCAAATCCCGTAGGGATTATATATTGGTAGGATTTAATTCCAAACGATTATAATCCCGTAGGGATTTAATGTGATCCGGCTTGACAGCGACATTTCATCCCTACGGGATGATCTAGTATTTGCATTTTCATTGTTACCAATATTTCCTCCCTACGGAATGCTTATTATATTTTATGATTACAATTCAATTATTAAGCATTTAGCATAGGAAAAATGCTCTTATTTTAAAAACACCATTCGTTTTGAATCTACTAATATTCCATCTACTTCAAGCATGTAATAATATACACCACTCGAAAGATCTGACCCGTCAAATAAAACATTATAGCTTCCTGCTGATTTATTTTCATTTACTAAAACCGCAATTTCATTTCCAAGCACATCATAAATTTTCAAACTAACAATACCATTTTCGATTAACGAATAACGAATAACGGTTGACAGATTAAACGGATTCGGGTAATTTTGCTCAAGCGAATATCCCTGCGAAATATTTTCCAAGCCGGAAGAAATTTCATTTGATGTAATCAGCCCCCCTCCGTCAGTTGTTTTCAGTATTGTTCCGTTATTTCCGACAGCATATCCTGTATTATCATCCAGATAAAAAAATACGGAATTAAGATTCTTATTCGTTCCGCTGTTTTGAAAACCCCAGTTGATACCATCATTTGTTGATTTAAGAATAAGTCCGCTGTCGCCGACACAATAAATTCTGCTTGTGTTGTTCACTGAAAACTCCACTGAATGTATGGCTTTCTGTGTAAAACTGTTTTGTGAAAACCATGAGCCTCCAAAGGTTGTACTTCTCAGAATCAGTCCGCTCTGACCCACTGCAATATTTGTATTTCCGAATAAAGGTACACCGTAAAGGTTATTAGTTACTCCGCTGGGTGAAATATCCCAGCTCATTCCCTGGCTAATTCCTTTTAGTATCATTCCGTCCTGTCCCACGGCGTAAAATCCAAATGATCCCGAAACTGCATACAGGTTTTTAGAAGTCGGGCTTGTTACAATTAACCAGTTAAGTCCCTGATTTGTACTTTTCAGAATGACGCCGCTGTCTCCGACTGCCACGAAATTAAAGTCACTTATATCTCTCAAAGTTTTAGTTACCGGTGAAGGAATGACTGACCAGTTAATACCGTTATTTGATGTTCTGAGTATGATACCGTTCTCTCCGCATGCAAACACAGGTCCTCCGGAAATTTCCATGAACACGATTGCATACAGATCATTTGTCGTACCGCTGTTTTGTAAAATCCAGTTTACTCCGCCGTTTGAAGAGTGCAATATCACTCCATTCTCACCGCATGCCCAGACGATATTTTCATTTCCGTGATTGAAGCTTACGCTTAAAAGATTAGAGTTGACAGGACTGTTTTGTGTAAACCATCCAGCAACCGAATTCGCAACTGAAATAAAAATTAATGTTAAAATGAATAAAATTTTCATAAGGTATTTATTGTTTGTAAAACCATGTGTTTCAGATTTATTGTATTCCTATACTGTGATTGGGATTCAAAAATCTCATACCTCATATCTCATAACTCATAACTCGTTCAATTTTCCGTAATACAATATCGTCTCGTAATGCATCCCGACCATGTCATCCTTATTATATTTTTCAAACATATTCTTCAGCTCACTTATCATCTTATTAAATTTTTCACCTTCAAGCGGAATGTATGAAGAAGACAGCAATCTTCCTTCAAGTCCTTTGTAATCCAGCGGATGAGTATGTCTTAATAATTTCTTCTTAACCAAAGCCGGAGAATAAAACTCTCCGATTGTTTTGTCGTCAGTGACGAGTGAGTGATTTATTTTTTCATAATCTGTACCGTATCTTTTAATCAGATCATAATATGATTTCATAAAATCATTTGAAGAAATCTTTTCATTCCACATAAGAATTACATACCCGTCCTTCTTAAGAATCCTTCGAAATTCAATTTTACATTTGTCCCGGTCAAACCAGTGAAACGCCTGCCCTGCAATTACAAAATCCATGCTGTTATCATTCAGTGTTGTATTTTCGGCTGTTCCTTTTACGCTGACAAAATTCTTTGCGTCTGAAAAAATTTCTTCAGCCGCTTTTCTCATATCATCATTTGGCTCGACTGCATAAACTGTATTTCCGTTGGCAATAAAATTCTCACAGGAAATTCCCGGACCCGAGCCGATGTCCGCAACAATTTTATTTTTATCAAACCCGCATTCAGTATTTAGAAAATCTATAATTTTAACGGGATAATGCGGACGGTATTTAATATAATTTTCAACGCGGTTTGAAAATCTGCCTATTGAGTCAAACTTTTCTGTTTGCATAAATTTGTATAAATAGGGATAAGTTTTATTTTCCTTTTTTATAGAAATTAAATGATTTAAGTTTTGTTAGAAAGGACAATGCATATTAACTTTAACTTTTCTAATCATGAAAACCCTAAACCAATTTTTATTTTTCAATATTATTTTTGTATTAATTTTGGCGAGTGTATGTCCCGGTCAGGTTGTGAATTCCCCTGAAAAATACAGCCGTGTTAAAATATATGTTAACTCTACCGCAGACATCGGCATTCTTCAGCAGAATGATATTACGGTTGAACATTATACTGGCAAACTTTCCGATGGCATAGTATTAACTTTGAATCAGGAAGAGATTACACGCATTCAAAATACAGGACTGAACTATGAAATTCAGATTCAGGATCTCGATTCATATTTTTTAAACCGAGGATCTCCGTCTGAACTTGAATTGACGGACAGTAAAATGACAATGATAAATGATAACGTATCCGGATTTACATACGGAAGCATGGGAGGGTATTTCACTTATGCTGAAGTGGTGCGAAAACTTGACTCAATGCGTCTTCTTTATCCTAATTTAATAACAGCAAAGCAGAATATCGGTACATCAGTAGAAGGCAGAACCATCTGGGCAGTAAAAATTTCGGATAATCCCGACATAAACGAATCAGCAACCGAACCCGCAGTTTACTTTGATGCACTGCATCATGCGAGAGAACCGCAGTCAATGGCAAGCTTGATGTACTTTATGTACTGGCTGCTCGAAAATTATCAAACCGGAAGTGAAGCGGCTTATCTTTTGAATAACCGTGAAATATTTTTTGTACCTGTCGTTAATCCCGACGGTTATGTTTATAACCAGACTACGAATCCGAACGGTGGAGGCTTCTGGAGAAAGAACCGCAGGAACAGCGGAGGCGGTGATTTCGGAGTTGATCTAAACCGGAATTATCCTTACGGTTGGGGAATGAACTCAGGCTCAAGCAGCGATCCCGGATCAGAAACTTACAGAGGACCCTCTGCAGCATCGGAGCCGGAGACACAGGCAATTATTAATTTTCTTCAGCAAATTCACCCGAAGATTGCTTTTTCCATGCACTCGGTTGCAGGAAGATATCTGAATCCATACGGCTACAACGATTCAACAGTGAAGTATGAAGTTTACTCCGAGTATTCCTCTGATTTTGCTTCGACAAATAATTATCTCTACGGAACAGTCAAAGAAATGCTTGACTACTATTCCAGCGGAACAACACGCGACTACCTTCATTCTCAGGGAACTTACTGCTGGACTCCGGAAGTAGGAGGCAGCGACTTCTGGCCACTTATCCCGGAGATTATTCCTGTTGCAAGCGAGAATCTTTTCGCTCTGAAATATCTCTCATGGGTGGGCGGCGGCTTTGCAGATTACAGAAATTTTAAGCTGATTGGAAAAGGATATGTTGAAACAAATGATACTCTGCAGCTGGAGATTACAATTAAAAACAGAGGGCTTTCACAAAATGTTACTAATGCAGAAGTTATTGTAATCCCTTTGTATCAGCACATTAGTCCGAATGCACTTACATATCACTTTAGTTCTCAATCCATAGCTCCCGGACAATCGGCAAGCACTCTTCCCTTAAACTTTTTTACATCGTCTTTGGCGACTTATATGGATGAAATGAAATTCGCGGTGCAGGTTAATCAGGATGGAATTATTACATCAGCGGATACCTTCAGAATTAATATCGGAAATCCTCAGATTCTTTTTTCGGATAATGCAGAGAACGGAATTTCGAGATGGACGCGAGCAGGAACCGGCTTGCTCGCAGATACGACATTCATTGATCCATATGACGGAAGTAAAAATTTTGCAGATTCAAGATACGGAAACTCACGCAACAGTTCTAATAATACTATCACACTCATTGATACAATTAATCTTTCACAGACTCAAAATCCTAAAATCGAGTTTGCCGCTAAATGGGCAACTGAAGAAACGTTTGACTACATCAGACTTCAGATAAGCACCAATTTCGGAACATCATGGATTAACTTACCCGGAAGATATACACGGACTGTTTCGGGACAGCCATCTTATACAGGGATAAAACACTGGGTCAATGAACAGATAAATCTGAATCCTTATATCGGACAAAGAATCAGAATCAGATTTAATTTAATCACTGATGCAGGTGTCCCCGGCGATGGTTTTTATTTTGATAATTTCAGAGTCGTGAATTACAGAGATACAGGGACTGCGATCAGCTCTAACGAAACATCTATACCAACTGAGTTTAAATTATTTCAGAATTATCCGAATCCGTTTAATCCGGAAACCGTTATTCGTTATTCGTTAATCGAAAATCGTTTTGTCACTTTGAAAATTTTTGATGTGCTTGGAAATGAAATCGCTACATTAGTTAATGAAGAGCAAAATGCCGGAATCTATAACTATCAACTATCAACTGTCAACTATCAACTATCAAGCGGTATTTATTATTATAAACTTGAAGCGGGAAGTTTTAGTGAAGTGAGGAAGATGATTGTGTTGAAGTGAGTAGGGTTGAGTGAGCTGCGTAGTTTAGACAAGTTGTACAGTTAAAGCATGCTTTATTTTTAAGACAAGTAGTCAGTGATTAAAATCTTAATTTGATGAAGAATAATTTTTTCATTCCGGTATTATTTTTCTTATTCTGCTCACAAATCTTTTCCCAAAGCGGCTGGTTTCCTCAGCAGAGCGGGACTAATGTATTATTAAACTCAGTTTATTTTTTAAACCCTTATACAGGATGGATATGCGGAGAGAGCGGTAAGATTTTGAAAACAATGAACGGAGGTGATAATTGGCTTCAGCAAACCAGTAATACCACTTTGTCGCTTAATTCGGTTTTCTTTTTAAATGACAATGTCGGATGGTGTTGCGGAGGATTATTTGATCCAAATTTTATTTCCAGGATGACAGTTCTTAAAACATCTGACGGCGGAAATAACTGGTCAATTGTTTTTGACCAGCCCAGCTTTACAAGTTATTTCGTGTCAGTATATTTTACAGACGCAATGAACGGATGTGTTGTTGAACAGGGAAGTACCGGGTTTGTAGGAGTTGGAGGAATTTGGATAACAAGCAATGGAGGTCTTAACTGGACACCGGTACCGGGTTCAGGTACCGCAATAAGTAACATACAATTTACAGATTCAAATACCGGATGGGTATTAGGAAAATTTTGGGATGATTTTCAAACGGATACAGCATACATTCTGAAATCAACAAATGGAGGACAAAGCTGGATTAAAAAATATCAGAAACCACGGATGAGCCTTCTTTCATCTCATTTTTTAAATAATAATACAGGATGGGCGGGTGGTGGTGAATCTTCCCCGAGCCAGAACATTTTACTTAAAACCACAGATGGAGGAAATAACTGGGAACGGATAATTCTTAACTCAAATAATTATCCAATGACAATTTTTTTTGTAAATACTAATTTAGGCTGGAGCTGTGGTGATGCAGTTTTTAATACAACTGACGGAGGTTATAGCTGGTTGTTACAATCCGAACTTGGGCAGAATACTTATTACAGGTCAATGTATTTTGCAAATTCTCTGAATGGCTGGGTAGTTGGAAGCAACGGGTCAATTTATAAAACAAATAGCGGGGGAATAATGTCAGCCGCATCTTCGACAGGAAGTATTGCAAATAAATTTTCTTTATCACAGAATTATCCGAATCCGTTTAATCCGGAAACCGTTATTCGTTATTCGTTAAGCGAAAATCGTTTTGTCACTTTGAAAATTTTTGATGTGCTTGGAAATGAAGTTGCAACTTTGGTTAATGAAAAGCAAAACCCGGGAACTTACAACTATCAACTATCAACTGTCAACTATCAACTATCAAGCGGGATCTATTATTATAAGCTTGAAGCCGGAGATTTCAGTGAAGTGAAGAAGATGATCCTTTTGAAATAAATTTTAGATTCTGGATTTACGATGTTAGATTTTTATATTCTTACTAAATTAAGTGTTCTTTCAAAATATAAAAAACAAGCTTTATGAAAAAAAGTTATGGATTTTTTATTACAGGCATTATCTTAGTTTTATCATTTGTATCCATTTCCCTGAGTTCTTCTGTGAGTTATAAAATAGTATCAGCGCAGCCTCAGCTTAATCCGGCAGACGGAGACAGCATCGCAATTAAGATAAGAGCCATTGGCAATCACTATATTTCACAGCACGGGAATGTCGGGCTCGTGATCGGCATTTACAGACAGCGTACTAATCCGAATATTCCTGTTCCGCCGGAGATATACTCTTTCGGACACGTCCGGAATGATACTAATTCACCTGTACCGGACTCGTTAACTTTTTTCAAACTCGGTTCAACAGAAAAAACTTTTTGCGCTACCATCCTTGCAAAGATTATTTTAGATACCTCACTCCATGTAAAACTGAACGATCTTATAAATAAATATTTACCCGATACACTTCGTCTTCCGAGATACATAGATACTACAGTTACTCCTCATGATACCACTTTTATTTCGCTTGTTGATCTTGCAACGCATTACTCCGCATTACCTGACACATTGTGGAATTCAGTTGTTGCCCCGGGATATACACTGCAGCTTTTCTATGAATTTCTTGAGTCTTATTATGATTCACTCAGGTATTCTCCAGGGTCGGGTTATAATTATTCCAATCCCGGCTTCGGACTTTTGGGAGATATTTGTTCGATGGTACGGGATACGACATATGGTGAAGCAGCATATCAGATTTTCAGTGAGCTTGGAATGTTTAATACAAAAATTATTCTGACTCCGGCGGATACACCAAGAGTAGCACAGGGTCACGGAAGAAATGGAGAATTGATTCCGCATTATTTACGCGCACCATCCCCGGCTCTTGAAGGTGCCGGAGCTCATTTTTCGACCGTGAAAGATATGCTAAGATTTCTAGCCTTCAATCTGGGTTTTCTTCAGACACCTTTGAACAATACACGCGATACACTTCACAAATGGAGAAAGCAGTTAGGTCATAATCCGGATGCAGGACAGGGACTTGCATGGCAGATTGTCAAGCTTTATCCAAATTCGGTAGTTTATAACATAAACAAAAACGGCGACACACCGGACGGATATACAAGTTATATTGCCTTCAGACAGGAAACTAAGACCGGAGTCATAGTCATGTCTAATTCTACAAACTCACCTGACTCCGTTGGAAATGTTGTGATGAGAATTCTCAATCCCCTGCCAATGGGAATAAATGTAATATCAGGTGAAGTCCCGGAGGGTTTCAGACTGGAGCAGAATTATCCGAATCCGTTTAATCCATCAACAATTATTCGTTATTCGTTAATCGAAAATGGTTTTGTCACTTTGAAAGTATATGATGTTTTAGGTAATGAAGTTGCGACTCTGGTTAATGAAAAACAGAACCCGGGAACTTACAGCTATCAACTATCAACTGTCAATTATCAACTGTCAAGCGGTTTATATTTTTACAAACTTGAGTCTGGAAATTTTACGGAAACAAGAAGTATGGTTTTGATAAAATAAAATACAGGTAAATAAACATTATTAAAAAAGGGGCTGAATAGATCAGCCCTTTTATTGTTTGTATAAACCGTTTTAAGATTTGTACATAATAAACTCAGATTTTCTTTAGAATCTTCTAAACTCTTTAAAAGCAAACCACGCAAAGGTTTCGCAAAGTTCACAAAGAAATTTCTTCTTACAACTCAATTTACTCTAAATCTCTTTTGTGCGCTTAGTGCCTAAGCGGTAAAAATATTTCTAATGAAAAATTTGGGATAAATAAATCCAAAATCCCCAGTTCCAAATCAGTGAAGCGGTCTTCTCTTAATCATCCCGCCTTTGGTATCATTAATGCTTTGCATGACTACAAACGCGTTGTCGTCTATGACATTCACTATGTTTCTTAGTTTTGAAATTTCAAGACGTGTAATGACTGTATAAATAATATCAATTTCACCGTCAACTTCACCTCTCTTCCCGAATCCTTTCTTTCCGGTATAAATTGTAAAGCCTCTGCCCATTTTTTCAATAATGGTTTTTCTGATCTCATTACTTTTTTCAGAAATTATTGTGACACCCGTATATTCCTCAATTCCTTCAATTATAAAGTCAACTGCCTTTGATGCTGCAAAGTAGCTGAGCACAGAGTACAGAGCTTTTTCCACTCCGAGCACGATCGCAGCAACCGAAAAAATAATAACATTAACAATCAACACAACGTCACCGACTTTCAGACTGGTTTTTCGGCTGATGTATAATGCAATTATTTCCGTTCCGTCTATGACACATCCGCCTCTGATTGCCAGACCAATTCCGGTGCCGAGGCAAAATCCACCGAATGCAGCAACCAGCAGTTTATCTGAAGTTACTACCGGAAATGAAATTATTGCAAGGCACAAAGCCAACCCTGTAATTGCAAGTGCTGCTTTCAGTGCAAATATTTTTGAGATCTGAAAATATCCCATTATAATGAACGGAGCATTTATGAGAATTAAGTAAATCGAAATGGGAATTTCAGTCAGTTGTGTCATGAGCAGTGATATACCCGTTACACCGCCGTCAATGAAACCGTTGGGCAGAAGAAATCCTTTGAGTCCGAGTGAAGCTGACATTATGCCTGCCGTGATCAGAATTAAATCCCTCAGCAGATATAATATTTTATAACTTTTCTTATGAGATGACAGTTGTTTTCCCATTCAGAATATTTTTATTCTTTAATATAAAATTTATAAGATGCATTATGAGTAACCTTAGTAAAATTATTTCGTCAAAATAGGAAATTCTGAAAATTAAATATGCATAAAATAATTCTCGCTAAAATATTTATGTCATTTTTAATAAGCTTCTCAGATCTCATTTCACAGGAAAAATCAGATTCAACATCACGCTCAATATTTCCGGATTCGGTTTTTAGTTCGGTTGTAACTGATTCAACTTCAGGACTAATTAAACCGGACACAACTTCAGCTGATACAACTTCCGCTGAAAACTTATTCAGACCGAATGTAAAACCTGAGTTAAACATTCCGAAATTAAATCCCGGTAAAATGGTTATTGACGGTATGCCGGATGAATCAGTCTGGAAAAACGCCGCAGTAGCGAAAAATTTTACGGAGATCGGTCCGGGTGATAATATAAAGCCGGAAGTTGAAACCGAAGTCAGAATCTTTTATGACGATGACAATATTTACTTTGCTTACATCTGCCATGAAAGCGACATGTCCGGACTGCGTGCTTCAATGTCTGACCGTGATAAAATGTATTCCGATGACTGGGTAGGTCCTTTCATTAATACTTACGGCGACCTCAAGCAGGCATTCGAAGCGTATGTTAATCCGAAGGGAATACAGGGTGATCTCTTGTGGACAACCAATAACGAGGACTCAAACTTTGACATGATCTATGAATCGGAAGCAAAAATATATAGCGACAAATGGACTGCTGAAATAAAGATTCCATTTAAGAGTCTGAGATTCCCGGATAATGAGGAGCAGTTATGGCGGGTACATTTGTTAAGAAATCGTCCGCGCGGTGAAAGACAACGTATCTACTGGGCTTCGGTTTCAAGAGATGATCCGAGCTTCTTAGGTCAGTCGGGTTATATCAAAGGAATTAAAAATATTAAACGGGGAACGGACATTCAGATTCTGCCATACGTCCTCGGTACACAAAGCAACTCGCTCGAAGATATTTATGATCCGGATTCTGAATTTAAAAACAACGGGCTTGACGGTGAGATCGGACTTAGCGCAAAATACGGTATCAGTTCAACTCTGACACTCGACGGAACTTACAATCCCGATTTCAGCCAGGTCGAAGCGGATGCTCCGCAGATCAGCATCAATTCTCCCTTTGCATTATTCTATCCTGAGAAAAGACCTTTCTTTCTTGAAGGTCTTGATAAATTTTCTACGCCGATAAATGTTGCTTATACTCGTTCAATTAATAATCCGATATTCGCAGCAAAGCTTACGGGAAAAATTAATAATTTCAATATTGGATTTATTTCTGCTTATGATGAGGACACGCCGTTTATTGTTCCGCTGACTGACAGAAGTTTTTTCTTAGCAAGCAACAAAAATTCAGTTTCGAATATTTTAAGAGTAAAATATGATCTCGGAGGTGAAGATTTTTTTGGTGCGATAATATCAGGAAGGGAAGAAAGCCCCGACAGTTCGGAAGCATTTAACTTTACCGGGTATAACAGGAATTTTGGAATTGACGGACGACTAAATTTCGCTTCAAATTATTATCTTACATTTCAGCTTCTGCAGAACAATACAAAGGAAATCAACGACACAAGCTTTTATTATGATGATCTGAAGTATTACAGGTTTGATAATAATAAGTACACAGCTCTGTATGACGGAGAGAGTTATCGCGGTACAAACCTCCTCGCTTCGTTCAGCAGGAATGCAAGAGGATGGAGTTTTTATACTGAATATTTTTTACAGCCATCAACTGTCAGAAGGGATAATGGATTCATTCAGAAAAATAATTTTCAATACTGGTACATGCAGCAGGAATATAATTTCTATCCTGAAAATAATGTATTAAGGAGAATTGAACCTTATGTAAATGCTGAGCTTACTTATGATACAGACTGGAATCTCAAAGGACAATTCCTCGACCTTAACATTCAGGCAGACTGGACAAACGGGCTTTACACTTCTTTCGGTTATTATGCAGTTAACAACGAATTATATGACGGCACTTATCATAAGGATGTAAACCGCTGGCATTTTGATGTACAGGCGAATAATCTCAGTAAAATATTTACCGGAGGATTTTATTATGAAATAGGGAAGTACATTGTAAGATTTGAATATCCGACTTATGTAGGTTACGGATATAATTTTGACTTCTATGCGACCATCAAGCCCTTTGACAGACTGAGAAATGAGATCAGCTACAGCTACTCCCAGCTTTCTAAAACAGCAGACGGTGAAAAGCTATATGCAGGATATGTTCTTAGTGATAAAATCTCATATCAGTTTACAAAGAATTTTTTCCTGAGAGTGCTTATACAGTATGATCTGTTCAGCAGGGTATTTAATATTGATCCGTTGTTAAGTTACAAATGGAATCCCTACACTATTTTATTTCTCGGAGCATCACAGGATGTAAATGAGCTCACTAATGCTGAGGGATTTTCTAATTATTATGAAACAGACAGACAGATCTTTCTCAAGTTTCAGTATCTGTGGAGTCTGTAATAAGTTAAAAGTTAAAAGTTAAAAGTTAAAAGTTTTATTAAATCTAAAATCTGCAATCTAAAATCTAAAATCACACAGAGTGGACGTTGATAAATATCTAAACACAAATAAGGCTCATTGGAACGAGAGAGTTCCCATTCATAGAAAATCTGAGTTTTACAATCTCAATCAGTTCAAAAGAGGCGTGAATCAACTTCATTCGCTTGAGCGTGATGAACTCGGTGACATCAGAGGCAAATCAATTCTCCATCTTCAGTGTCATTTCGGAATTGATACTCTGTCGCTTGAAATGCTTGGAGGTGATGTGACCGGGGTCGATTTTTCGGAGGAAGCAGTTAAAACTGCAGAAGTAATCAGAGACGGACTTGGCATGAAATCGAAGTTTATTTTATCCGATATTTATTCTTTACCTGATAAGCTTGATAAAAAGTTTGATATTGTTTTTACTTCTTATGGCGTGCTGATATGGCTTCCCGATATTGAGAAGTGGGGACGAACAGTAAGTCATTTCATTAAACCCGGAGGGTTCTTTTATATTGCCGAGTGTCATCCGTTTGCATATGTATTTAATAATGAAAAAAATACGGACAAGCTTGAAATCAAGTATCCGTATTTCAAGCGGTCTGATCCAATTGAATTTAATGAAGAAGGTTCTTATGCCGAGAAAGATGCGAAGACAAAAAACAATACAACTTACGAATGGGTTCACAGTCTTTCTGATATTCTTATGTCACTGATAAATGCAGGTTTAAGAATAGAATTCTTTCACGAACATAATTTTACCGTCTGGCAGCATTTTCCGGGTATGAAAAAAGGTGATGATGGTTATTACAGGTTTGATGAGGATATTCCGTTACTGTTTTCTTTGAAAGCAGTTAAAACGTGAAACGTGAAACGTCAAACGTCAAACGTTAA
>CAYNTN010000120.1:0-14694 GCA_964399995.1 uncultured Ignavibacteriaceae bacterium | reverse complement strand
TTTATGAACTTTATGAACTTTATGAACTTTATAAACTTTATAAACTTTATAAACTTTATAAACTTTATAAACTTTATAAACTTTATGAACTTTATGAACTTTATAAACTTTATAAACTTTATGAACTTTATGAACTTTATAAACTTTATAAACTTTATGAACTTTACAAACTTATTCCACTGTCACGCTCTTTGCAAGATTCCTCGGTTGATCGACATTACAGTTTCTTGCAGTCGCAATATAATAAGACATGAACTGCAGCGGAATGCTGTTCAATATAGGTGAGAATATCTGCTGGGTTTTAGGCACACGCATAATATAGTCGGAGTAATTATTTATTTCGGTATCATCATCCGTAGCAATAGTTATTATTTTTCCTTTCCTTGCTTTAATCTCTTCAATGTTCGTGATGATTTTATCATAAGTCTTATCTTTAGGAGCAATAAAAACCACGGGCATGTTTTCATCAATCAATGCAATCGGACCGTGTTTCATTTCAGCCGCAGGATATCCTTCGGCATGAATGTAAGAAATTTCCTTCAGCTTAAGTGCGCCTTCAAGTGCTACCGGGAAATTGAATCCCCTTCCAAGATATAAAAAGTTTTTTACATCTTTAAATTCCTCTGCAATGAACTTATAATCATTTCTTTTATCAATAATTTGTTTCATTTTATCGGGAAGAATCCTAAGTTCATTTGTCATTTCTTTTAACTCTTCTTCTGTGATTGTGCCTTTGTGTCTACCGATCATCAGAGATATCAGAGCAAGCGACATTAGCTGACCTGTAAATGCTTTGGTTGATGCAACTCCGATTTCCGGACCTGCGTGAATATATGTACCGCAATCAACCTCTCTTGCTATGGTACTTCCGACTACATTGACAATTCCAATGGTTGTAGCTCCAAGCCTCTTGGCTTCCTTCAAAGCGGCCCGCGTATCGGCTGTTTCTCCGCTCTGGCTGATTAATATTACAATGTCATCTTTATTTATTATCGGATTTCTATAACGGAATTCGGAAGCATATTCAACTTCGGTAGGAATTCTGCAAAACTGTTCCAGCATGTATTCACCTACAAGACCTGCATGCCATGCCGTTCCGCAGGCAGTGATAATGATCCTCTTTGCATTAATTAATTTTTCCCTGACACTGTCCAGTCCGCCGAGTTTTACCTCACCGGTCTGAAAATTAATTCTTCCCCTGTATGTATTCTGAATTGATTCTGGCTGTTCACAGATTTCCTTTAGCATGAAATGTTCAAAGCCTCCTTTTTCGATTTCTTCAAGATCAAATTCAATTTTCTGAACTTCCCTGTGAATATCCTCATCATTAATCGTCTTAATCTGAAAGCTGTCTTTTTTGAGAATAGCCATTTCTCCGTCCTCAAGGTAAATTACATTCTTTGTATGATTAACAATTGCGGCGGCATCAGAAGAAACAATTATTTCGTCTTTACCCAATCCGAACATTAAAGGGCTTCCCATCCTTGCAATAATTATTTTGTCGGGCTCCGATTTACACAAACAAGCAATTCCGTAAGTCCCTTCCACTTCACTCAGAGCGAGCCTGACTGCCAGTTCAAAATTATTCTTGCTTCTGAAATGATATTCAATCAGATTGGCAAGAACTTCAGTATCCGTATCCGTACTGAATGTAAATCCTTGCATTGTCAGCTTCTTTTTCAGTGTCTTAAAATTTTCGATAATGCCGTTGTGAACTAAGGTAATGTGTTTACTCATGTCAAAATGCGGATGAGCATTATTATCATTCGGCTCACCGTGAGTAGCCCATCTTGTATGACCGATACCTACTTTTCCGTCTAAAATTTCCCCGTTAAATTCTTTTTCTAATTCCTTAACTTTTCCGGCTTTCTTATAATAATTATAATCATTTTCCTCATTGAGCACAGCAATCCCGGCTGAATCATATCCCCTGTACTCCAGTCTTTTTAATCCGTCAAAGATTATACTTAAAGAATTTCTGTTTCCTATATAACCTACGATACCGCACATAATTTTAGCTCCTTTGTTTAAGTATTAAGTATTAGTTGTTTAACATTTAATATATTAATATTGAACATTGTTCATTGTTCATTGTTTTATTGTTCATTGTTCATTGTGTTTGTGCCGAAAAAGGGAGTCGAACCCTTACGAGGTTTGAGCCTCGCTGGATTTTGAGTCCAGTGCGTCTACCAGTTCCGCCATTTCGGCTTTCAGTACATGAGCCTTTGAAAGCACAAACTAATAATCGAAATGAGTTAATTCAATTCAGTAATTGAAATAGTTATGGTTTAACAACAACTCTGTCCAAAACGTTTTAAAAAATTTTCCAAGTATAATTCTATTTGCAGGTCAAAATAAAATAAACCTTATTTTATTTTTTTAACCTTAATAGATAAAACTCAAACTATTTTAACCTTATTACCTTATCTAAAGTGAAAATTGAATAAGGTAATAAGGTTATAGCTTTTTTCGGATTTTTTCTATTAAGGTTTTTTTTAAAAAAATAAGGTACGTCGTTCCGCTCTGAACTGAGAAAGGAAGATTGATGCTATTTCCAAAATTATAACTTCGGGATTGATTCTTGATCATAAAAAAATCTGTCTAAAAATTTCAAATTTATTAACTTCGCTTTCTTTTCTAAAATATCTTGGACAGCATTGGTTTAACCAACATTGCTGCCTACACTCTTATTTTTTAAAATAATCTATAATTATATTTATAAAATAAAATATAAGATGCTTAAGAACAAATACTCGATGTCAATTAATCTCTTAATTCTTTGAAGGGAAGTGAAGTGAATAAGACCTCGAAAGTTTTTCAGCTTTGGTCGGTCAGATTGAGGTAAGAATCATTCAAAGTCTGATCAATTCATAACATAAAATAAAATGACGGCTGAGTACTTTCTCAGCCGGATTTTTATTTTGTTTTCTGAAATTTCAGCTCTATTCAGGGTAAACATCAATTAGTTTTCCATTATCATAGACATATATCCACCAAACCCCGTTAATTAAAACACGCTTGTAATCAAGAGTTACTGCTGAAGATTCAAACCCCGAAATTAAAGAAAGCGAATTGTAAGACAATTCACTTTTTTCCGTTTTGGAAAATCCGGTTGGTGCTAAAATGAGAAAACACAGAATTACCAGAATAGCAATTGATTGAGTTATGCCTTTCATATTGTTCTCCTTTAATTATAGTTGTATTTACAACTTTTTTATTTGTTCTTTCTTGATATTTTGTTCCTCTTTAATCGAAATTGAAAACTGGACCAGTTTAAAATTTCTTTACAAAATTAAAGATAATGTTATTATTTTCAAAAGAAACTTTTCTTAGAAAAGTTGCCCGGAAAATTAATGCAGTTCATTAAAAATAGCATTAAAACCTTGCAATTTTTACAAAAAATCAATATTTTATTTAAAAAAATTCCCTAAAAAAGTTCCTTCATTATTTTTCTTCAAAAATGAAATACAAAATAATCGAGATTTTAAAGACATTCTCTGAAAATGAAATCAGGCAATTTGAGTGTTTTTTGGAATCTCCCTTCTTTAATGAAAGCTTGAAATTGCGAAAATTTTATTCTTCCCTTCTCAGACATTACCCAGATTTCAATACGGAATCAATGTGTGAAGAAAAATTAAGCTTTGAAATTAATCCGAATTTGCCATATAATAAGTCAACCATAAAGACTCTTTTTTTTGATCTGGCAAACTGCGCCGAAGAATTTATGAAGATAAATGTATTCAAAAAAAAGAAAGCCGAAGCAGAGGATTTTCTGAGAGAAGATTATGCGAGAAGAAAACTTTATAAATATGCTGAGCAGAATGCAAGGAAAATGCTATCAACAATAGATAATGAAAGTAATTTCTCTTCAGGTTATTTTTATAACAGGCACTGTATTCTTACCGATATTTTTAACTGCCTTAAAGTCAATTCAAATAATTCCAGTCCTGAGTTTCTGAAAAATTTAAGCGAAATTTTAAATGAGAGGGGGAAATGTCTTACTTACCTTTTCCTGGAAGAAATGCTTTTTCAATACAATATGCTGCTTACCCTTAAAAAGACATTCAAAATAACCGAAGAGAACAATTATATAATCAAATTATTCAATAAAATTGATTTTGATGAATTTCTCGAATTTATTATCCCGGAAACAGATAATGAATGCTGCTCATTAATATTTGAATTAAATTTAGCAAACTACAGAGCGTTCAAGGATTTTGAAAATGAAGAAAATTACCATCAGTTTAAAAGTCTGCTGGTTAAAAACCTTAATAAACTTAACAATGATCAGATTTATGTAAATTTCATCAGACTCATACGTTATTGTATGATGAAGCCTCTTGAGTCTCAATCCGGGTTTGATTTCCGAAGTGAATTGTTCAATATTTATAAATTCATACTTTCAAAAAAGTATTATGTGATGGGAGTACATGATTTTCTCCCGGTAGAGTTATACAGAACTGTTTTAAAGCTGGGTCTTGAGCTTAAAAAATTTAAATGGACACTTGAGTTTATAAAGAGATACAAGGATGAGCTTCGGGAAAATGTCAGAGAGAACATGTTTAATTTCAGCCTTGCCGAATACTATTTTCACAAAAAAAGATTTGATATGGCAATGAGGTATTTTCACAAATTGGAACTTAACCATTTCATGCTGAGAGTGGATCTCAGAAATTTAATGCTTATGACTTATTACGAACTTGATCTTTATGAAAATGCAATATCTCTTATTGATTCTTATAAACATTTTTTATCCAACACAGACATGCTTTCGGATTTGGAAAAAAGCAAATGTAAATACTTCATTAAAGCTGTTCAGTATATGATAAAATATAAAACATCAGGAAAGCCAATCTCCAAATTAGAAATTGAAAAAATCTTATCCGAAGACTTCCATAATAAGAGTTGGGCTAAAGAAAGATTCCTTATGATCGACAACCGGTTTACTAAATCAGCGTAAAGTCATTTCCTGAAAATGTGAGAGGTAATTTTTTTGTTTAAATGTATCTTATTGTAATTACTGATTGATTTAATTATTTTTGTAGCAGTAAAATCCAAGCGCGATTGGCGGAACTGGCAGACGCACTAGACTTAGGATCTAGCGAGGCAACTCGTGGGGGTTCGACTCCCTTATCGCGCACTTTGCAATGAATAATGGACAATGAATAATGAATAATGAACAATGAATAATGATTAATGATTAATAATTAATGAATGATGAAATATTAATTCAATATTTCAATACATAATACATACTTAATACTTAATATACTCAATACTGATGAACACAAAATCCACTACAAAAAGCAACAATGCAAGATGTTCCTTCTGCGGAAGAAATGCGGATAAAGTGACTAATATGATAAAAGGTCCTTCGGATCATAATGGAAGAGAAGTATTTATTTGTGAAATTTGCGTGGGAAATGCCATGCAGATTATTAAAAAGAATACAATATTCTCTTCTACTAAATCTATAAATAAAGTCAGGTCAAATCTTACACCTCTTTCAATAAAAAAGTTTTTGGATGAATTTGTAATCGGCCAGGAAAGAGCAAAGAAATCCCTGGCAGTAGCTGTTTATAATCATTACAAAAGGATTGATTCGATGGATTTCAATTACATAGACGATGTTGAAATTGAAAAGAGTAATATTTTATTAATTGGTCCGACCGGAACAGGAAAGACTTTCCTTGCACAGACTCTGGCAAGACTGCTTGATGTTCCGTTTGCAATTGCCGATGCTACTACATTAACTGAGGCAGGTTATGTAGGAGATGATGTAGAATCCATCCTGGTGCATCTTTTACAGAACGCAAACTTTGATTTAAACAAAGCAGAGAGAGGAATTATTTATCTTGATGAGATTGACAAGATTTCACGTAAGAGTGACAGCACATCCATAACAAGAGATGTATCCGGGGAGGGTGTTCAACAGGCTCTGCTAAAACTTCTTGAAGGAACCATTGCCGGTGTTCCTCCTAAAGGGGGACGAAAACATCCTGAGCAGGCATTAATAAATATTAACACAAAAAACATTTTATTTATTTGCGGAGGAGCATTTGACGGACTTGAGAAAGTAATTGAAAGGAGAATTGCCAAAAGTTCCATAGGATTTGGTTCTGAAATTTATTCCAAGAATGATGTGGATAACGATGAAATAATGGCACAGGTAGAACCTGATGATCTTATACACTATGGTTTAATTCCGGAATTAATAGGAAGACTTCCTGTGATCACGACATTAGGATCTTTAGACAAAAAGACAATGCTCTCTATTCTTACGGAACCTAAGAATGCTATCACAAAGCAATATCAAAAACTTTTCAGAATGGAAGGTGTTGATCTTGAGTTTGCCGAAGACGCACTGGAAGCAGTTGTAGAAAAAGCAATGAAAAGAAAAACAGGTGCACGAGCCCTAAGGTCAATACTTGAAAATATAATGCTGGACATAATGTATAAAATCCCTTCCAAAGAAAATATTACTAATTGTATTATTACAAAAGAGGTGATTAATGAAAAGAAAGAACCGGTGTATCTGAGTGAAAACAGAAAGATAATCGCTTGATAGTTGATAGTTATCAGAAAGCAGTTATAAATTAATTGCATATTCATAATTCACAATTATTTACTCAGTGCATCAACACACAGTACTCTTTACTCATTACTCAATTCAAAAGTCCAATACCCAATAATACTTAATATCTAATACTTACTACCAAAATGTCCAAACCGAAATCAGGTTTAAAAAAAGACACTTCATTTATTTTAAGAGAAGATTTTCACAAAGAACTTATTAATAAACTGGCAGAAATAAAAGAAAAAATAATTCTAGGAGGGGGAAAGAAGGCAATCGAGAAACTTCATTCTCAAAACAAGCTTCACTGCCGGGAAAGAATTAACCTGCTTATTGACAAGGATTCATATTTTATGGAACTTGGATCATATGCTGCTTATGGAATGTATGAAGAATTCGGAGGAGCACCTTCGTCAGGAACTATTTTCGGAATCGGAAAAATTCACGGAAGACAGTGCGTAATTGTAGCCAATGATGCCACAGTAAAAGCCGGTGCCTGGTTTCCGATTACCTGTAAAAAAAACCTGAGGGCTCAGGAGATTTCAATTGAGAATAAAATACCTATAATCTATCTCGTTGATTCGGCAGGAGTTTTTCTTCCGCTGCAGGATGAAATTTTCCCCGATAAAGAACACTTCGGAAGAATATTCAGAAACAATGCGGTCATGAGTTCGATGGGAATTCCTCAGATTGCCGCAATTATGGGACCATGCGTAGCCGGCGGAGCTTACCTTCCGATAATGAGCGACGAGGCTTTAATAGTTGAAGGAACCGGCAGTATTTTTCTCGCGGGCTCTCATCTTGTGAAAGCAGCTATCGGCGAGAAGATTGATAACGAAGCTTTGGGAGGGGCAGCCGTTACGACAGAAATTTCCGGAATTACGGACGAGAAGATGAAAAACGATGAAGAATGTATAGCAAAGATCAGAGAACTGGTAAGCAAGTTTGGTCATAATGCAAAAGCGGGTTTCGACAGAGTAAAAAGTAAAGATCCGATTTATAATGTAAAGGATATCTACGGTGTAATACCGGAGGATAACTCCAAACCTTATGATACTTATGAACTGATTTACAGACTGATTGATGATGGGAATCTTGATGAATATAAACCCGGGTTTGGTAAAACTATCATTACGGGTTATGCAAGAATTGACGGATGGGCTGTAGGAATAGTAGCAAATCAAAGAACCGTCGTTAAAAATGCAAGCGGTGAGATGCAATTTGGAGGCGTAATATATTCTGACAGTGCGGATAAAGCCGCAAGATTCATTATGAACTGCAATCAAAGAAAAATTCCAATTCTGTTTTTACAGGACGTCACCGGATTTATGGTTGGATCCCGATCAGAACACGGAGGAATAATTAAAGACGGAGCTAAGATGGTGAATGCCGTTGCAAACACTGTAGTTCCCAAAATAACAATAATCACGGGAAACAGTTACGGTGCAGGAAATTATGCAATGTGCGGCAAAGCTTACGACCCGAGATTTATTTTTGCTTTTCCTAACGCACAGATAGCTGTGATGGGAGGTTCACAGGCAAGCAATGTGTTACTCGAAATTAAAATAGGTCAGCTTAAAAAATCAGGAAAAGAAATTACAGAGGAAGAAAAAAAGACCTTTCTGAATGAAATCAAAAGCAGATATGATGAGCAGACAAATATTCTCCATGCAGCATCGCGATTATGGATTGATGAGATAATTGATCCTAAAGATACACGAAAATATGTTTCATTTTGCATCGAAGCAGCAAATAATAATCCCGAGATGAAGAAATTTAATGTCGGGGTTATTCAGACATGATTTTTTTAATTTTAAATTTAATAATTTTTATTTATACTTGCATCAATTAGAACCGGTTATAACTCCCCAAAAAAGAATCATTCTATAAATTTATTTTATTTCAGACAATGCTGTCAATTGGCATTTTCGGTTGAAAGCTAATATCGTTTTCATATTAAAATAAATATCTTAATTCAATTTGTAGTAAAAATATTCACCATATAAAATTCCCCAAAAATTTTTTCGAAAATTTTCTAACTATTAAAAACCTAAAAGGGAGTTTTTTATGAAACAAATCATATTGTCTGTAATATTCTTTTTTTCTTCGGCAGTTAACATTTTTTCAGCTGTATACTATGTTTCGGAAACCGGAAGTGATTCAAATAACGGAACCGATGAGTCCACACCCTGGCAAAGCATTTCAAAAATAAATTCCATGATGAGTCAAATCCTCCCCGGAGATCAGATTCTTTTTAAGAGAGGCGATAGATTTTACGGTACAATCAATATTTCAAAATCCGGTACAGCAGGAAATGAAATTGTTTTCGGAAGTTATGGAACAGGAAATTTGCCGGTCATAACAGGGAAAAAATTAATTACCGGCTGGACAGTACATTCGGGTAATATTTACCGGGCAAATTTCAGTGATTCTGTTACTCATGTTTATGTAGACAATAAGTTAATGACAATAGCACGGTATCCGAATTCAGGATTTTTAAAAGTTGATGTCGGCAACGGAATTACCGGATTTTATGATGCCGAACTGAATCAGCTTTCAGGATACTGGAATGGAGCTAATTGCAGATTGAGAACTGCTAACTGGTCTTATGAAACAAGACAGGTAAGTAGTTTCAGCGGCGGAAACATTGTTTTTTCTTCACCTACACAGTTTACCGCAAAAATCAACTACGGCTATTATCTTGACAATAAGCTGGTTTTACTGGATGAGCAAAATGAATGGTTCAAAGACTACTCAGACGGTTCAGTATATTTGTATGCACCAGGTGGAGTCAATCCGGATTTAATCAATGTAGAAGCGGTTGTATTAAAATACGGCATTCTTATAACTTCGGGAAAGCATTTCCTGAAATTTGAAAATCTCCATGTTAATGGTTTTGCTGATATGGGGATATATGGTTACTCAAGTAATAATGTAATTGTTACCGGCTGCATGATTACGCAAACAACCTCAAACGGAATCAGACTAAACGGCGCTAATGAAACTATCACAAACAATTATCTTGAAGACAATTTAAGCAATGCAATTTACATCATAGGAAGCGGTTTAATTAAAAATAACAATTTAAACAGGACAGGAATTGTTCCGGGTTATGGAACAAGCGGACGCGGATATCTGGGAATGAATATTCACATTGCTACCGGATTAACGGTTGAAAATAACATAATTGACAGTACGGGGTATTCAGCTCTCAGCGTGGGAAAAAATATGATTATCAGAAACAACTATATTACTTACTCAATGCTGGTTTTAAATGACGGAGCGGGAATTGATGTAGCCGCAGATGCCGATTCAATGAAAATATTGGACAACATAATTTTGAATTCTGTAGGGAGTACTGAATCCAGCGGCAATCCTGCACCATATGGAAATGGCATTTATGTTAACGGTGCAGTTATAAAAAATTCACTGATTCAAAATAACACATGTGCCTATAACACTAACGGAGGAATTTATTTTGATCACAAGAACACACCTTTGAATAATATAATAACAGGGAACACCCTTTTCAATAATAACAAAGCACAGATGATATTTGCCGATTACTCGGCTGCTGTTTTTATTCCTGTTTACAACACAGTTGTTAAGAATAATATTCTTTATGGTCTGTCCGATTTTCAATACGGATTGGAAGTACGGGGACATACCTCCTCCGGAATAAGTGATTTTGGACAGTTTGACAGTAATTATTATTGCAATCCCTACACCGACTTACTCATCAGCAGATCAAGGTACCTGACTCCGTATTCTACAACCAGTTACACTCTAGCTGACTGGAAAATGAATTTCAATGAAGACCCGAACACAAAATCAATTCCATATACTTTTAACCAATATGAAATTACCGATACATTAGGAAATAATCTGCTGTCAAATTCCGGTTTCAATACATCAATTTCTCCATGGGCAGGATGGCCTTCGGGAGTTACATTAGGATGGACCTCTCATCAATTACTCGATTCCGGCTGTCTCAGGATGAGGTGGAACGGTTTTGGAAACTCCATTGGCATGACTTTGAGCAACAGGTTTCCGGTTTCTCCCGGCGATGATTATCTGATAAATATCAGCATTACAGGAAATCATAGCGGGTTGTTTAGTTTATGGGGATTATCTTCCTTGTCATCCACAACTTTTACTTTCCCTCAGAAGTTTTTCAGCTATGATACTTACAGAAAAGACCATTCCTTTGTTTTTAAGTCTAATATATCGGATCCGGAAGCATATCTCGGAATAGCCTTAGCTCTGCCGGATTCACTTATTTATGTTGATAATGTAAGCATGTATAAAGTAACAATTGAAAGTATTGACTCTTCTGTAATATCTAAACTTTTTGTCAACGAAAATAATTTTGTCGAAAATATTTCCCTGGATGGAATTAATTATAAAGACCTAGACGGGAATTCAGTAACAGGAAGTATCACTTTACAGCCATATTCATCGAAAATTTTAATCAATGATAATTATATTCCGTCAAAAGATTTGCAACTGACAGCCTTAATTGACGGTCTGTATAACCCTTCAATAAATCAGATGGTTTCGGATTCCGCAAGGGTGTTTATGAGGGGAGCATCATCTCCGTTTGCTATCGTTGACTCCTGTATCGCGGTACTTGATAATAACGGCAATGGTATTTTCGAATTTAAAAATGTCGGCAATTCAGAAAATTATTATCTTATAGTAAAACATAGAAACTCCATTGAAACCTGGAGCAAAGATCCGGTAAGTTTTATTTCTGATAATCTGACCTATGATTTTACAGTTTCAGCAAACAAAGCATTTGGTAATAATCTGAAGGAAGTTGGATCAAAATTTTGTATTTATAGCGGCGATGTTGTTAACGACGGTGAGATAGAAATGGAGGATGTACTTCAGACATTCAATGCAGTAATCAATTTCACGAGCGGATATGTAATGGAGGATGTGACCGGAGATCAAAACGTTGATCTCGATGATCTCGGTATAGTGTATAACAATTCATTAAATTTTATAAGTGTTATACGCCCCTAATGTAATTTATTCAGACTTTGCTATGATTTGATACTTCAGCTCTCTCCCCCCGGAAAATTTTATTATAAAATTACCGGAGAGATTTTTATATGCTAAAACTTCTCCTGAAAACTCTATATATACTTCTTTACCGTTTATAATTCCTGAATAATTTGAACTAAAAGTAATTACTGTAACTGCAATCATTCTTCTATTATCTACTTCTGAAGTGTAAGGAAGTTTTACTGAGGAATATCCGCTCAGTAAATTAAAATAAATGTTTCCATTCTCAAATCTAATGGTTTCATCAAGCATTAGTGGCAATTTGTCAGCATCCGGCTGAATAATTTCAGTCGCAGTTCCGCTGAATACTTTACCGTTAAGATCTGCATCTGCATTTTGTGCAATAGATAATCTTAATGTTAATAAAAATAATATAACAGTTAGGACTTTCATAAAAAAAATCAAAGTTATCTTAAAACTAAATCGTAATTCTAAAATCTAAAATCTAAAATTTAAAAATCTCTTCAAAATTCCCAAATCTTAAATCCCAAATCCCAGATTTTCAAAGTTCTCTCTTCAGTGATTCCTTCTCAATCTCAAGATGCTTTATCCTTCTGTCTATGTTATCTATCTCTTCAGGCATTGAATCAATTTCAATACGAAGCTTTGCAGCTGCTTCATCTATAAGGTCTATTGCTTTATCCGGAAGGAATCTGTCTGAAATGTATCTGTCTGACAATTGAGCTGCAGCAACGATTGCGCTGTCAGTAACTCTCACTCCGTGATGAACTTCATACTTCTCCTTCAGCCCTCTTAATATTGAGATCGTATCATCAACATCCGGCTCGCTTACAAACACCGGTTGAAATCTTCTTTCAAGAGCAGGATCTTTCTCAATATATTTTCTGTACTCGTCTAAAGTTGTTGCTCCGATCGTTCTCAAGTCCCCTCTTGCCAACGCTGGCTTCAGCATATTTGACGCATCAACTGAACCCTGAGAAGCACCTGCTCCAACTACTGTATGTAATTCATCTATAAATAAAATGATTTCACCGTTTGATTCTTCCACTTCCTTTAAAACTGCTTTTAGTCTTTCCTCAAACTGACCTCTGAACTGAGCGCCTGCTACAAGCGAACCCATATCAAGTGCTATAATCTGTTTCGTTTTCAAATTTTCCGGAACATCTCCCGATACTATCCTGTGCGCAAGACCTTCGGCTATTGCAGTTTTACCTACGCCCGGCTCCCCTATCAATACTGGATTATTTTTTGTTCGTCGTGACAAGACCTGAAGCACCCTCCTTATCTCATCCTCTCTTCCGATCACAGGATCAAGCTTTCCTTTCATTGCAAGGTCATTAAGATTTTTTCCATACTTAAGTAATGACTGGTACGTATCTTCAGGATTTTGTCCGGTCACCCTGTTTGAGCCTCGTACTTCTTTCAATGCTTTTAAAATATTATTCTTCGTTACTCCCTGTGATTTTAAAAGTTCGGTGATTGAAGATCTCTTAACGTCAGCAAGCCCAAGGAGCAAATGTTCCGTTGAAACATAGTCATCTTTTAAAGCAGCAGCTTCTTTGAATGCATTCTCTATAACATCATTAGTTTCGCGAGACAATGACTGACCAGAACTTGATCCTGAAACTTTGGGTAGCCTCTCCAGAAGTTCGCCGACTTTTATTTTCATCAGGTCAGTATTTACCCCGAGCTTCTGCAAAGTAGAACTTACTATGCCTTCAGGGTCCTGTAACAGAGCAGCGAACAAATGTTCAGGTTCGACCAATTGGTTTGAATAATTTGAAGCTATCTCCTGCGCGGTCTGAAGTGCCTCCTGTGATTTGATTGTTAGTTTGTTAAAGTTAACTGCCATTTTTTTTCAGTTTATGATTTTTTGAATCGTGAATCGTCAATCGTGAATTGTGAATCGTCAATCGTGAATTGTGAATCGTGAATCGTCAATCGTGAATCGTGAATCGTGAATCGTCAATCGTGAATCGTCAATCGTGAATTAAGTTGTACTTGATATAAGTCTAGACAGCATTGAAAATAAACGAATTATTTTATTTTCTAACTCTTCAGATTTTGATTCATCAATATAATTTAGTCTTTTTGAAATTTCTATCTGAGTATCAATTTCAACCAATGATGATCTTGAAATTTCATAAAACCTTCTTCTTTCATTTGCAGATCGTCTGGAACTACCTTCAGCTATATTTGAAGAAACTGAAATTGAAGCCCTTCTTATTTGATCGGCTAATAAATATAATTCCTTTTTTGGAAAAGTTTCTGTTATTAAATATATGTCACAGATAAATTCTATACTTAACTTCCATGCATCCAATTTCTTGTGATTCAAATATAACATAGCAGTCTCCTCGATTGTTTAATTCATCAAAATCTACAACAATATGTAAATTTTAAATAAAACTATAAATTCATTTTGACGATTCACGATTCACGATTGACGATTCACGATTCACGACCGACGATTCACGATTGACGATTCACGATTCACGATTCACGATTCACCATTGACGATTCACGATTCACCATTGACGATTGACGATTCACGATTCACGATTGACGATTCACCATTGACGATTCACGATTCACGATTAACGATTCACGATTCACGATTCACGATTCACGATTCACGATTGACGATTCACGATTCACGACTGACGATTCACGATTCACGATTGACGATTTTTACCTACAACTTAAAACTAATTATGTATATTTTGATATCACTAAATAACACAATTTGAACGAAAAGCTTTACAATAAATGTAAGAGCAAGGGACTGAAATTCAATCATGTAGCTGAAGTCGGTGTCTTTCTTCCGGAAACTTCAAACATACTGAAATTTATAAAGGAGGGTACAAAGAGTACATTGGTCGAAGCTGATCCGGAATATGTTTTAAAAATAAAGGAATATTTCATTTCATATTCAAATGTAAATTTATTTCCATATGCTGTCTGGGATACAAACGGCTTTATCAACCTGAACAAAGCAGACTCTTCCTCTTTTATAGATGGACTTAAGACTTCGCCTGCAATAGTTAATGACAAATATTTATCGGATAACAAAAAAAAAATTTCAGTAG
>CAYNTN010000119.1:0-14763 GCA_964399995.1 uncultured Ignavibacteriaceae bacterium | reverse complement strand
CTCACACTCCACACACTCTACACACTCCACACACTCTACACACTCCACACACTCCTCACACTCCATACACTCCCCACACTCTATACACTCAAAACACTCTAGACACTCAAAACACTCTAGACACTAGATATCACGGATTTCCTGCAATCCTTCTTTCAGAGTTTTTCATGATTCTATTTCCGGAAACAGAATTCCTGTATTGATAACCTTCAGGACGATTTGAAATCCACTGCGGAGTTATCTTCTGAACAGGATTGTTTCTCATTTCTTCACTGTATTTCTTTCCCAGTTCATATTTTTGTCTGTCAGCATCATTTTCAAATGCTGTTCTTTGATTGACTTCTTCAACAGGCGGAACCGGTAAAGGAACAGCTCCCGGAGGTCTAACAACTGCTACAAAGTCAACACTATTATTATAAGTAATTAATAAGTCGTCAAGATCTGTTACATTATCACCTGTTACATCAGTTGGTATATATCCGCTTGCAAAAGCAATAGCATCATTATAAACTGAAGTAACATCATTCAGGTCAACGAAACCATTCTGATCAATATCTCCGCTGAACATTCCATGCAGACCTAATTGAACTAATGGCCAAACAAGTTTCTGATTATTTCCAAAAGCCTGACCTGCAGGCTGTATGAAATTCCAGTGATTATTTCCGCCTCTTATATAAGGTTGTCCTGATGCTTGCCACGTTTCAATTGTGTTTCTATGCTTTACGACTTTGTAATAATTACCGTTAAGAGCTTTGCTGAATAATAAGTTTCCTGCTACACCAATCTCATCAATTATTGATATTGCCGAATCAACCTTTATATTCGGATAATCAGATCTGTGGAGATAGACTCTTACAGTATCATTCATTCTCAGATAAGGGAATGAAGGAAGAAGCATTCCTTCGGGAGCAATGCCAATTGAATTATTAACCGGAGAAGCAAGTGACTGTATGCAGACATTATCTATGTATAGATTATTTCCGAAACGGCTCACTGCTCTCAGCCTTATTCTGTTTGTACCTGCGGGCAATGCATATATTTTCGGAGCCCATTGTGAAGCAGTAGGAACAAAGGAACTGGTAGTTCCGGGAGCAGTATTAAGCTCACCTCCGCTTGGATATACTCCTGAAAGACCCGCAAGAATTGTATATGTACCACCGTTATTTGATGAAGCTTCAACATATAAGCTATCCGGACCATAACCAGGTGCTCCATACGGTGCATATGCTTCATCAAAAGTCAGATAATATCCTGCAGGTGTAGGTTCACAATTAGTTATGAGGGATTGCGTTGTCCCTAAAATATTGTTATTGAAGAAATCATGCATTGAGGAACCGGAGCCGATGCCATATGCGCTTACCAATTGTCTTGACCAGAATTGTGTTCCTGTATATTCCAGATTAAAATAATTCGGCGTAAATGAAGCATTTGAAAAATCTTCACAGCCCCAGCAGGGATTTGAAGGAAGCAGTTCAACTTTAGCTGTCCATGCATTATACACCCCGGAATTATTTGCCATCCAGTATGGCCAGATTCTCTGATTCCCGTTTACAGGATTACCTGGAACAAGAGCTGAGGTAATTCCGATGTAATCTCCCGCATATTGAGTGTTTACTCCCGGTACACCTGTAGGAGCATGTCTGAATTTATCTCCGACCTTTAGATCAGTAAAAGTAACACCGCCATCGGTTGATCGTGACAACCAAACCTCAGAAGAATCATTTGTCGGTGTATTCCTTGTATCATAATAAACAACATTTACTCCGCCTGATTCATCTACTCTTACAGCTGCCATGTATTGTTTCCTTCCGTTACCAAATGCATCCTGATTTACCCTGACTCCTGAAGACCAGGTAGTTCCACCGTCAGTGGATTTATACAAAGTAATATCCGAAATATCTCCGGCAACACCCGGATTCTTTTCTCCAAACACCACATATATCCACCCCGCTCTCGGTCCGCATGTTCTGTCCACGTCTATTCTGGGAAAGCCTGCCACTCTGATATTATTCATCATATTGAATGTCCTGTTTCCGTTAACATTGGCTGCATTATTTCTGGAGATAGTCCAGCTTACACCTCCATTAGTTGATTTTGCAAATCCAAGAGAATCTTCCGTGTAAGGAAAATTTAAACTGCTGTTTGCCCAAACAACATATACTTCTCCATTAGGTCCGACCCTTGTATCAGCTCCCTGGTGAAAATGGTTTGATGAAGGTGTCGGACTTACAGGTGCGATTGCTGTCCAGCTGACTCCTTGATTAGCGGTGTAGGTTCCTACAATTCTGTTAAGATTAGCACCTGACGCAAATTCCGTATAATAAGTATAACTTCTGAGATAATATAAGCTTGATGATACATCATCAGTGCTGGAAAAATTTTTGTCTGAAGAACTTGTTGAACTTGGAAAAGTTACAGTATTTGACCAGTTCACACCGTTATTTACAGAATAAGAAGCACCCATCTGACCGGTAAGAGTTATGTACGAAATTAAGAACCTTCCCGTACCGTCTATGATCGGTGCCGGATCACCGAAATTAAATACAGGTGAACCGGCTCCATTTAATAATGTATCATTCCCAAACCAGCTTGTGCCTCCATTTGTAGTTACATACCAGCCAGTGCTGAAATTACCGCCCCTTGAGGTATTCGCTGAACCGAACATTATCTGTTGATTGGTTGGATGTCTCGTAATCGGAACTTCAGTCTGATGACCTGATGTAATAGGATGAACTCTGAAAGCTGAATTCACTACGAATACGCCTTGAGGAGTTTGAATATAATCAGGTTCGTTTATAACAGGTCCGGTAAAATCCGCCTGCGGCAGCGGAGTATACTCCTGAATCTGAGGCTGTAAGTCGATCCTCGTTCTCGGATCCGGATTCCATCTCGGACTCTCATCATTTGGTGAAAATCCCGAGTTGATCGTCCAAATTAAAAAAAGCACACTGCTGAAAAGCAATAATTTTGTTTTCATTTTTCCCTTACAAAAAGTTTAATTAGATTTTTAGGTTGGCACAAAAAACCTGTTTATGATTTTTAATTTCAAGTCTATAAAAAGTATTGAGAATAAAAATAACACATCCGTCGAGAAATGGTTTTAGATTGTGGATTGAATATTAGAAATTCAGATTGAATTAACAATTTTCGAAAAGATTAAAAACGTTTTGAACAGCAATTATTGTATTGAATTGTATCGAATTGTATTGAGTGTAAGACTAAAATTTTTAATAACAGTCGATCTTAATGAAGTTATCAATGCCACACTCAACCACTAAATCACACTACAAAATCCCTTTATTCTCAATAGCAAATTTCAGCAAGCTATTCGTTCCCTTCAACTCGAGCTTTGTGCTGATGTTCGTTCTGTGGTTTTCAGTAGTTTTAAAACTTATGTCAAGCATTTCTGAAATTTCTTTGGTCGTATGTCCATCTGAAATTAATTTAAGAATTGTACGCTCGGATTTCGTAAGTCTGTCCAGAATTGATTCTTCACCGGATGACCTTTTCTTTTGTTTTTTGTTTAACAAATAATTTGACACAGAGGAGCTGACATAATAATTATTTTCATTTACTTTATGAATGCTTTCTATGATTTCGCTTACCGCACTGTCCTTTAATACATAACCGCTTATCCCAAGCTCCATCCCTTCGTCATAAATGTCTTCATCCGAATAAACGGTCAGAAAAATAATCTTCGGCATATTACCTGATTTTTTTAACTCTCTTAAAACCTCCAGACCTGTCATTTTCGGCATGTCAATATCAAGCAAAACAACATCGGGGTTCTGCTTAGTTATAAGCTCAAGAGCACTCTGCCCGTTTTCGGCTTCACCAAGTATTTCAATACTGCTGTCCTCTTCTATGACCTGTCTCAGACCGCTTCTGAATATTGGATGGTCATCCGCAATGACTATCCGTATTTTATTTTCTGTCTTCATGATTGTTTATTTATATAAGGCAATGAAATTGCTATTAATGTTCCTTTATTTGGAGATGATTCTATTACGAGTTCGCCTTTGTAAAGCTTTACACGCTCTTCGATTCCTGTTAATCCCAATCCGTCCATTCGGTTCTTCGGAATTCCCTTGCCGTTATCCCAAATTGTGATTGTAATGGTTTTAAAATCTTTTATGACGTTTAAAGTAGCTTCGTCAGCACCGGAATGTTTCAATATATTGTTTGCGCACTCCTGTATGATTCTGAAAATATTAATCTCCAGTTCCCCGGGTAAAATATTGTCAATATTGTCTGCATTACAGGTAAATTTTATTTCGGATGAATTTGAAATTCCGTTAATAATTGATCTTAATGCCTTTGTCATTCCGAGTCTTTCTATCTGATGAGGATGAAGATTATATGATATGCTTCTCACATCATTCAATGTACCCGAGGCTAATTCCGAAATTTCATTCAAAATATCCTTTACTGCTTTGCTGTCTTCAGCTTTCTTTAAACCTAACACTGCTTTATTTTTTGTAATCAAAATATCGTGAGCGATAGTATGATGAAGATCGTTGGCAATTCTCTTTCTCTCGTCTTCCTGAGACTCGAGAAGTTTTCGTGAATACTCTTCCTGTAATCCTTTTTCCCTCTGCATCTGTGAAAGCTGGCGGTGATAAGCCAGCGCAAGTGTTCCAATTATTGACATTCCGCCGAGAGATTTAAACCACCACTTTTTCCAGAAAGGAGGTGTGATTGTAATTTTAATTTTAGCCCCTTCTTCATTCCATACACCGTCATTGTTCGAACCTTTAACTCTGAATATGTAATCTCCGGGTTGAAGATTTGTGTAAGTAACAAATCTTCTGTTTCCGCTGTAAATCCATTCCTTATCAAATCCCTCCATCTTATATGCGTATTTATTTTTCTCGGGGTTATTGAAGCTCAAAGCAGCAAACTCAAATGAGAATACACTCTCCCTGTATGACATCATTATATCCTCTGTGACTGTAATGTTTTTTTTGAGAAAGGGATTATCGGGAGAACTTTCAACTGAGTTATTGAAAATCAGAAAATCGGTTATCACAACTTTCGGAATGTAGGGATTGTCCTTAATCTCATCCGGGTCAAAATAATTATAGCCGTTAAGACCTCCGAAATAAATTGTCCCGTCAGCCGATTTATGATATGCATACTCATTGAATTCGTTACTCTGAAGCCCGTCATCCGAATCATAATTCCTGAAGCTTTCCTTTGATATGTCAAACTTTGACAGACCTTTATTTGTGCTTATCCATAAAATTCCGGATTCGCCTTCCACCAATCCCGAAATAAAATTATTCGGAAGTCCGTTTTTTGTTGTGAAGTGAATAAATGTATCCTCCTTTTTATTATATTTGTTTAGTCCTCCGCTCCTGGTCCCAAACCATAAGTTTTTGGAGCTGTCTTCCAGAATAGCCGTAACATAGTTGTCATTAATGCAGTTGATGTTCTGAGAATTTGATTTATATAACTTCGTTTCGTTTGTTTTCAAATTAATTCTTCGCAGTCCCTGATTTATAGTCCCGACCCAGAGATATCCGTCTGAATCTATCAGCATGCATTTTACATAATCTTCAGCACCGGATTCGGAAGTTCCTGAAAGAAAAGGTATGAATTTTTCTTCAGCTGTGTCAAATATAAAAATCCCTGGTCCTGTGGTACCGATCAGTAATTTTTTATTTTTATCCCCATTAAACTTTATTATGGAAGACACTTCATAGTAATTTGAATCTTGCAGTTTAAAATTATCGAATGTGCCTGAATCGTAATTGTATCTGTTGATTCCTTCAGCCGATACACCTGCCCAGAGCAAGGCTCTTTCATCTTTAAATAAACTAAAGACAGAAATTCCCTTCAAAGAGTTTTTATCCGACACATCATTCCTGTAATTTATTGTATTATTATTTTCCTTATTAACTCTGAATAAACCGTCGCCATGAGTTCCTATCCAGAGATTTTGTCCGTCATCTAGAAATGATGTAATTTTACAGGATGATGTATTTTTCTTTTCATCTTTTACCTCTTTGACATGATAAAATTTTTTTTGTTCGAGGTCTGCTTTGCATACGCCGCCCGCAAATGTTCCCGCCCATAATACGTTTGAAGCATCATTGTAAAGGCATAAAATTCTGTTGCTGCTGATAGTAGTCATGTCAGATTTGTTGAATCTGAAGTTTTTCAAATTTTGAAGTTTGCGGTCATAAAATATTATCCCGTTGTTTCTTGTTCCAATCCACAAATTACTGTTTTTATCCTCAGTTACACATTGAATCATCCCGATATTTAGTAAATCACATGTCTTCATAATTTCACTGCAGTTTTTAAATTTTTTTGAAACGGGATCAAATATCTTTAAGCCTGCTCCTGTAGAAACCAGCAGATTGTTATCCCTGTCTTTATAAATGTCAAAAATCCTGTTACCTCTCTCTCCTGAATTTTCTTTACCAGTAATTTTATAATTTTCGAATGCCAGGTCTTTTTCTTTAAATATGCTTATTCCGTTGTCTCTTGTCCCTATAAAAACTGAATCATCTTCACCTGCAAAAACACAGTAAATATCATCACCGGGTACTAAATCAGCTTTACTAACATTATTGTTGAAATAATTTACTTTTCCTGTTCCGGCAGTATATTTAATCAGTCCTTCATATGTTCCTATCCACAGGTTTCCTTTCAAATCCTCAGCTATTGAGGAAACAGGCAGCGCAGCCTGCTTATTCTTTGATTTTTTTCTGATGTTGATATTGCTAAAGTTATCATGAGTAATATTGAAACAGCTGATTGTATCACAATAAGATCCTATCCATAATTTTCCGTTCCTGTCATTGTGAATGGTTTGAATTGAGTCGTATTTTAAACTTGTATTGTCAAACGGATCGTTGAGGTACACTTTTAATCGATATCCGTCATACTTATTAATCCCCTGCTGTGTTCCGAACCAGAGAAATCCCCGCGAATCCTGACATATGCATTCTACCACACTCTGACTCAAACCATTTTCAACGGAAATCTTTTCAAATTTCATATATGACTCTTTTTAATTCCAGATACATACTTTATTATAATTTTGTATAATTATTTGCTGATGCTTCACTTACAGTTTTCAAGTCTTCTCAGCAGGCTCTTGTTTATTTTAATCTGTAATATCTCATTTAATTCTAAAATAGGTCTGTATCTGATAAATTCAATAAGTCCTTTGCTTTCATAGATCTTAAATTCTCTTAAAGCATCATCTTTTAATGTTGCACTCTGGCTCAGCTGAAGGAGATAATTATAATACTTATCACTTTCATTGTTTTTAATCTTTGAAAGGCATTCCCCTACCTGTGTAAAAAACTTTAAACATCCCGGGCTTAAATTGTCTACTGTAGATTGTGTAGTGTCAAATGCTATTTCACCCTCGACATTTAAGCATCCCTCACAGAGTGAATAATCAATTTCGCATTGTACACCATGATTTTCGATATAATTCTTCAGATCCTCACAGGTCATTGTCCGCCTAGTTGAATCAATCATTTCGCTCATATCACCAGGGTATGTGGTCTCTTTCCATGATGAACCAGGTTGAGAGTAAACCATCTCATTTGTAATGATAAAACATGCTGCGATCAGCAGTGCCTTTATTAAGATTTTTTTTGTACTCATTTTCTTGTTCTCCTTTTAGTTTGCCATATCCTCGTTCTTTACAACGAATAATTTGGCATAAGATTATAAGTTTTTGAATTAGTGAATATTTTAGTTTATACTAATTTTACTGAATAAAATACTTAAATTAATTTTTAAAATGTAATTAAAATATTTATTCCGTTACAAATATCCTTATTATTGAACTGAAAAAAAATAAGGGAAAACACACAGAATTATTTGATAGTTGATAGTTGATAATTTGATAATTGATAATTGAAGTTTGGTAGTTAGTGATTATAATTTCACTAAATGAATTACGAAAGGAATGAAGGATATGAATAGTTCCTATTTCTCATTTATAACCGGCTTCAACATAATCCCCAGATCTTCCAGCTGCTCATCCGACACTTCACTCGGACATTCATCCATAAGTGAAGATGCTTTCAGAGTTTTTGGAAACGCGATCGTATCTGTTATTGACTTAAGACCGCAAAGTATCGCAATGATTCTGTCGAGACCTATTCCGGCTCCTCCGTGAGGCGGAGCTCCGTATCTGTATGCATCGAGAACGAATCCGAATCTCATTTTAGCTTCTTCTTCAGGCATGCCTATAATGTCAAAAACTTTTTTCTGAATTTCCGGATTGTTTATTCGTATGCTGCCGCTGGCAAGCTCAAAGCCGTTTAAAACAATATCATAACAATTCGCCCTGATACTCTCGACTTCTTTCACATCACGGCTGTCCATAAATTTCATGTACTCATCTTTAGGAGAAGTAAAAATATGATGCTCGGACTCGAATTTCTTAGCTTCCGCATCGTATTGAAAAAGCGGAAAGTCCGTTATCCAGACAAATTCATACTTTGACTCATCTCTTAATTTAAAATCGTCGGCAAGTCTGATTCTTAATTGCCCCAAAGCAAGCAGAGTTTTCTTATATTCTCCGCTTAATAGAAAAACTACATCACCTTCCTTTGCATTGAAATCTTTTTTAATGTCAGCTACAATTTTCTCTGTTAAAAATTTTGCTATCGGAGACTGGACAGTTCCGTCTGCGTTAAACTTTATATAACCAAGACCTCCCATTCCATGTTTCTTAACAAACTCCGTCAGCCCGTCAATAATCTTTCTCGTCACTTCCTGAGCTTCAAGCTTTATTCCGGCTACAATTCCGCCTTCGTCGAGAGCATCATTAAATACTTTAAACTCACTCCCCTTCACAATTTCCGTAACATTCACAATTTTCATTTCTCCTTTAATTCTAAGATCAGGCTTATCAATTCCATACGTCATTATTGCCTCATCATAAGTCATTCTTTTGAATGGTACCGGTAAATCATAATCTTTAATCTCTTTCCAGATAGCCCTGAACATTCCTTCAATGATTTCAAATATATCATCCTGTGTTACAAAACTCATCTCTAGATCAATCTGCGTGTGCTCGGGTTGCCTGTCAGCCCGAAGATCTTCATCACGAAAACATTTGCAGATCTGAACATACCTATCCAGACCGGACACCATTAGTATCTGCTTATAAATCTGCGGTGACTGAGGAAGCGCATAGAATTTTCCCTTATGAACTCTCGACGGAACAAGATAATCCCTTGCCCCTTCCGGCGTTGACTTCATAAGTATCGGAGTTTCTACCTCTACAAAATTATGCTGCTCGAAATATTTATGAACGATGTTGTAAACCTTGCTTCTTAAAATCAGATTGTCGGTAACACTCTTTCTTCTAAGATCAAGATACCGGTATTTTAATCTGAGCTCATCCGATGCTTTCACATCTTCTTCTATTACAAACGGCGGAACAGCAGATTGATTTATAATCTCCAGTTCATCAACATCAATTTCGATTTCACCGGTTGGTATATTTTTATTAATGCTTTCTCTTTTTATAACTTTCCCTGAAGCAGAAATCACAAACTCATTTCCGAGCTTTTCTGCTGTTTCGTAGATATTTTTTTTATCCGGAGAAATGTTGAGCTGTGTAATTCCGTATCTGTCTCTAAGATCAATAAACAGCAATCCGCCGAGGTCTCTTTTCTTAGAAACCCATCCGTTCAATGTTACAGTTTTATTTTCATCGGCAAGTCTCAGCTCACCGCATGTATGCGTTCGTTTTTTAAAAATCATATTTTTATGAAGTCAAACGTGAGACGTCATACGTGAAACGTAAGACGTAAGACGTGAGATGAATTGAAACGTTAAGTGTAATTTAGTTTATGCAATGATTAAATTTTAGATGTCAAATGTCAAATGTCAAATGTCAAACGTCAAATGTCAAATGTCAAACGTCAAATGTCAAACGTCAAATGTCAAATGTCAAACGTCAAATGTCAAATGTCAAATGTCAAATGTCAAACGTCAAACGTCAAATGTCAAATGTAAGTAATTCTTTAATTCCTAATTCCTAATTCCTAATTTATTAAAGCGTTCCGCGCAGAGCCTGTTCTCTCTCTATCGCCTCAAACAGCGCCTTAAAGTTTCCCTTGCCAAAGCTTCTCGCACCTTTTCTTTGAATGATCTCAAAGAATACTGTCGGTCTGTCTTCAATCGGTTTTGTAAAAATCTGCAGCAGGTAACCGTCATCATCCCGGTCAACGAGTATTCCGAGTTTCTCGAGTTCGGAAATATCTTCATCAATCTTACCAACTCTTTCTTCCAGTTCTTTATAATAAGATGTCGGAACAGTCAGAAACTCCAGTCCCCTGTCTCTTAATTCATTGACAGTATCAAGTATGTTTGAAGTTGACATAGCGATATGCTGGGCTCCGCCCGACTTATAAAAATCCAGATACTCTTCGATCTGAGATTTCTTTTTTCCCTGTGCAGGTTCATTTATCGGGAATTTTATTTTGCCTGTTCCGTTCTGCATTACTTTACTCATCAGAGCAGTGTACTCAGTTGAAATGTCCTTATCATCAAACGAAATAAGTTGATTGAAACCCATTGTATGCGCATAAAACTTTACCCATTCATTCATCCTTCCGAGTTCTACATTACCAACTATATGATCTACTGACCTTAGTCCGGTATCCTTTATTCCTTTCACTCCTTTGTTTTCAGCGCTGATGAAACCCGGCATGAAAAGACCTTTATAATTTTTTCTTTCGACAAATGTATGAATAGTATCACCATAAGTCTGAATCGCCGATTTAATGATCACTCCGTTTTCATCTTTGAACTCAGTCGGTTTTAAAACTCCTTTTGCTCCGCGGTTAGTTGTCTCGATGTATGATTTCGTTGCATCATCAACTTCCATAGCAATATCTCTTACACCATCACCGTGTTTTTTATGATGCTCTGCAATGAAATTATCGTTAGTAAGGGGAGTTGTCAGTACAAACCTAATTTTTCCTTGCTCAAGAAGATATGATGCGCTTTGTTTGTTTCCTGTTTCCAGACCTGAGTATCCCGTAAGTTTGAATCCCATTACATACTGATAATAGAAAGCTGACTGTTTTGCATTACCGACATAAAATTCCAGATGATCAATCCTTTTTAATGGCAGAAAATCTTCGGCTTTTTGAGTATCAGCAATTTGCTTGTCGGTTTCCAGAAGTGTTTCCATGATTTTTGAAGTTTAATTTTTTTGAGTAATGCAATTTACTGAAAATAAGATTAAAATTTAATGGTAGTTTTTGAGCCTGAGCGAGGTAATGTTCTTTAACAATTATTTTTTGAAGGAGGTCACCACTATTGATGTATCACAGATATATATTCTCAATGCAGCTCAGATTATTCAGCCGATACACAAATCACAAAAGATTTTTTTTGCAACAGTTCAAAACAAATTACATTGGGCAATAACATGACAAACAGCAGCCGAACTCATTGCATCGAGAGTTGACAGCAAAAAAGTAAATATGGGTTTAACCACATGGAAGAATTGCAGATTCAACAATTTTCAGCGTATTATTCGGAGAAGATAAAAGTCTTGAAAACTTCTGGAGAAATATTGCGAAGGCAAAGCTGTGATCTGCATTCCTCTCAAAAGTTTATATCAAATTTAGAATTTATGGAAATAGGATCTCACCATGAAATTGCGAAGGTGTTGCTCGAAGTGATTGTTGTGAACTATTATTATGATTTATGAACGTCAGGAAATTGCAAAAAGAATTCGATGCTTTTTATTTTATTGCATTTACTTGTTACCAAAATTCAGACTTAAATCCCTGAAAGAATAATCTTGTTATATCTGATTTCCTATTTTTTAAAGTGACTTACTTGTTAGTTTTAAATGCTTCCAAGCGATTCACCCTGTCAGCACTTCATATACTTTGAAATTACAAATCATTATCACTATTTTACCCCAACACCCAAAATTTTTTCCCGTAATAAATTCTTATAAAAATTTTCTTTTCTAAATATTAATTTATTCCTCTAACATTAAAACAATTGATATATGGCAAAGCAGCAAAACAAGCAGCAACCGGATGCTGCAAAAACGAACCCTTCTGAAAATACTTCAGGTAAGGATAATGTTAAAAGAAACATACTCCCGATCCCGGACAAGCAATATGTGGGTATCACTACTTATGATGCAAAGGATCCGGATACAAAGTATCCTCCGATTACGGAGCTTCGTCCGCCCGCCGGTTCACCGAACATAATAATTTTTCTGGTTGATGACGCGGGCTTTGGTTCATCAAGCGCATTCGGAGGTCCATGCAGTACTCCCAACTTCGAAAAGATTGCACAAAACGGACTCAAGTATACTAAGTTTCATACAACTGCTCTATGCTCTCCTTCAAGAGCTGCGCTACTTTCCGGTCGAAATCATCATTCAGTTGGAATGGGATCAATTACTGAGATGGCTACATCTGCACCGGGCAACAGCAGTGTTCGTCCAAAAAATAAAGCTGCACTGGCTGAGACTCTTAAACTTAACGGTTATTCAACAGCTCAGCTTGGCAAATGTCATGAAGTCCCTATCTGGCAGGTAACTCCAATGGGTCCGTTTAATCAATGGCCGACAGGTTCAGGTTTTGAATATTTTTATGGATTCGTCGGAGGTGAAGCTAATCAGTATTACCCGGGGCTTTATCTCGGGACAACGCCGGTTGAACCCCCAAAAACTCCCGAAGAAGGTTACACTCTGAACGATGACCTTTGCAACAGAGCAACCACATGGCTCAGGCAGCAAAAAGCACTTATGCCCGATAAGCCGTTTTTCATGTATTATGCACCCGGTGCAACTCATGCTCCGCATCATGTTCCAAAAGAATGGTCGGATAAATATAAAGGAAAGTTTGACGGCGGATGGGATAAGCTCAGAGAAGAAATTTTTGCGAGACAGAAGAAGCTTGGTGTGATTCCCGAAGATGCAGTTCTTACCAAACGTCATAAGGAAATTCCCGCTTGGGATGAAATGCCAAAGGATCTTCAGCCTGTACTTTCAAAGCAGATGGAAATATATGCAGGATTTATGGAGCAGACTGACAGTTGTATAGGAAAGATTGTTGATACGATAGAAGAGCTCGGTGAACTTGACAATACATTAATATTTTTAATCATCGGTGATAACGGAGCATCTGCAGAAGGAACTCTTAAAGGCTGCTTTAATGAAATGACTACATTAAACGGCATGCCTGGAATTGAAACTACTGAATTTCTTTTAAGCAAAATTAATGATTTCGGTACACCTAAAGCTTACAATCATTATGCAGTAGGCTGGGCGCATGCATTGTGTACGCCTTACCAATGGACAAAGCAAATTGCATCACATTGGGGAGGAACCCGTAACGGAATGATTGTTCACTGGCCCGTGGGCATTAAATCAAAAGGAGAATTAAGACATCAGTTTCATCATGTCATTGATGTCGCCAAAACAATTCTCGAAGTAGCCGGATTACCTGAACCCGATATTGTAAACAGTATTCAGCAGGCACCGCTTGAGGGATTCAGCATGGCGGAATCTTTTAATAATTCTGCTGCACCTGAGAACCATGAAATTCAGTATTTTGAAATGTTCGGTAACAGAGGAATATATTATAAAGGCTGGACTGCAGTTACAAAACACAAAACACCATGGACTATAGAAACACCTCCGCCTTTTGACAAAGATTTATGGGAATTGTACGGACCCGATGACTGGACACAGTCAAATGACATTTCAAAGGAAAATCCGGAAAAGCTAGAGGAGCTTCAGAGAATATGGCTGATAGAAGCTGTCAAATATAATGTAGTTCCGCTGGATGACAGAAGTTACGAGCGTATTAATCCTGACATAGCAGGAAGACCGCAATTAATAAAAGGCAACAGTCAGATTTTCTTTGACGGTATGCGTGTATCTGAAGGTTCTGTGATTTCGGTGAAAAACAAATCTCATGCAATCACTGCTGATGTAAATATTCCCGATGGTGTAAAGGCGGAAGGTGTGATCATTACACAGGGCGGGGAAGCAGGCGGGTGGGTGCTGTATGCAATGGACGGCAAATTAAAGTATTGCTATAATTTCTTTGGAATAAATTATTACATAACAACGGCTGATTCTGATATTCCTTCAGGACAGCATCAGTTGAGAATGGAGTTTAAATATGACGGCGGTGGACTTGCAAAAGGCGGAGACGTTACACTTTATTATGATGGTAAGGAAGCCGGAAAGGGAAGAATTGACCGCACTATACCGATGGGATACTCTGCTGATGAAGCGTGTGATGTCGGATCGGATACCGGTTCTCCTGCATCAACGGATTACGGACCGAGGAACAATGAGTTCAAAGGAGATATAAGCTGGGTCCGCATTGATATCGGAGAAGATGATCACAGTCATCTGATTTCACCGGAAGATAAATTCAACATGGCAATGGCAAAGCAGTAAAAGTTTTAGTAAATCCTCTTAGTAAAATTCTGCCTCCGGGATGATTAACCTGAGTGGCAGTTTTTTTTTGTGTAAAGAAATTGAAAAAGCAGACACAAGTTATAACCGTCTGACCGCTAAATTTAGAACTATAATTAATTAACCACGGATATAAAAAGCGGTCTGACGGTTTCATTCAACATACAAGCCACAAAGTTGTAACCGTCTGATCGCTAAAATTAAAACACTCAAAAAACAATCCATTAATCTAAACTTCCTTAACATGAAAAAAATGGTTCTATATGATTTACAGTGGAAATAATTTTTGAATACCCATTCTGCCATCA
>CAYNTN010000118.1:0-14975 GCA_964399995.1 uncultured Ignavibacteriaceae bacterium | reverse complement strand
TTCTTTAGCACATTAATTTTCTTACCATTTTGAGATGAATTTCACTTATGACAATGTAACTCGTAATTCATATCTCTGTCCCGTCCTAAAAAAAGTTGACAAAAAAAAATAGCAAGACAAAATACTTGAAGCGTAGTGGGTTCTAACCTCAAGTATTTTGTCTTAGTTATTTTTTTTGTCAACTTTTTTTAGGACGGGACACTCATAACTCATATCTCATAACTCATATCTCATTACTCTTCTTCAATCTTATCAAGAATACTCTCCGGCAATGACTTTGATGTATCCGCGCCGAGTTTTTTTATTCTCTCAATGCGTCCTATCAATGTTCCGCCTTTATGCCTGGAGTCATAAAGTTTGTTCATAGCTTCGGAATAATCCGTCTTCATTCCGTCTATTTTTTTACCGAGATCGACAAGATCGTCCATGAATCCGACGAACTTGTCATAGAGCGCTCCGCTTTCTTTTGCTATCTCTACAACATTTTTTCTCTGATTATCCTGCTTCCAGATGTATGAGATGGTTCTTAATGTTGCCAGCAGTGTTGACGTTGATACCAACACAATATTTTTATCCAGCGCTTTTTCAAATAACCTGCTGTCCTCTTTTATTGCAATATACAACGCAGGTTCGATCGGGATAAACAATAAAACATAATCGGGTGTGTTAATGCCATACAGATTCTGATAGCTTTTATTGCTAAGGTCTGATATATGCTTGTTAATATTCATCAGATGAGTTCTGAGATGAATACCTTTCTTATCATCATCTTCTTCATTAAAATATTTTTCGTAGGCAATCAAAGAAACTTTCGAGTCAACAATTATATTTCTTTCTTCCGGAAGATTAATGACATAGTCCGGTCGAAGACTGCGTCCGTCTTCATCCCTGAAGCCTTCTTGTTTTATGTAATGAATATCTTTTTCCAGTCCGGCTTTAGAAAGAATGAGCTCGAGCTGGATTTCACCCCACTCGCCCTGAAGTCTTTTATCACCTTTAAGCGCTTTTGTTAACTTAACAGTATCCTCACTGACCTGCTGATTCAGTTTTACTATATACTCCAGTTCTTTTTTCAGTGATATTCTTTCGCGGGTTTCCGTTTTGAATGTATCATCAACCTTTTTCTCAAAGTCAAAGATCTTTTCTTTCAGAGGATTTAAAATATCAAAGACATTTTTTGCATTAAGCTCTATGAACTTAGAGCTCTTTTCTTCAAATATCTTATTGGAAAGATTCGTGAATTCCAGTTTCATTTTTTCCTGAAGCTGAGTTATTTCAATCTTATGCTCTTCGAGTCTTTGTTCGAGTCCTCTGGATTTCTCTTCAAACCGGGAAACTTTTGCATTAAGTGAAATTATTTCATTATTTCTTTCCTTATTTTCCTGAAGAGCCTGCTCATATAAAAATTTCTGAACATAGCCCGATTCTAAATCTTTAATTGGTATCCCTTCAGGTCTGGAAAATTTTGACTTAGCCATAAACCATGCTATTACCGCTCCGGCGATTAATCCCGCAAATAAAAAAATTATATCCATCTTAATTAAAAATATGTAAAACTGGTCTTTGTAAAAACTGTTAAATTATTCTGAGTTAGTTTAGTGGTTGAGTGATTGAGTAAATTGAGTAGTTGAGTTGGTTAAGTTAGTTGAGTTGGTTAAGTTAGTTGAGTTGGTTAAGTTAGTTGAGTTTGTTGAGTTAAAATTGTTAATTTCACTATACTCAGCTACTCAACTTACTCAGCTAATCAATTTACTCAACTTACTAAACTTACTAAACTTACTAAACTAAATTAATTAATTAGCAAATCACCCGAATCTAAAACAGAAATATCTTCTGCTTGAATATGTTAAAAAAGAAGAGTAATTTGTATAAATTTATTTTACAGATACTAAGAATAGTAAGTTTACATTGTCCCCAAAAACTGATTTCAACTATTTCCTAATATCCGCAAATAATTATACTCTTTAAATTTCCCGCAAAAAGCTTTCATTAACAGCTTTTATATTTCTTTAATATTTCAGAATGCAATAATAATTAGATTATTAACAATAATTAATTAATTAATAAATGAATTATTATAAATTGCTAAGATTTGATCCGATTAACTGCATATACAAAAAAAATATCCACCAAAAAACATATTCATTAATTTAATTCAATTTAAGAAATGGCAAAGGCACAAAAACAGCCGAACATTCTCTATATTATGGGTGATGATGTCGGCACATGGAACTGCGAACCTTACAGCCGGGGAATGATGGCCGGAAGGACTCCGCATTTGAACAGGTTAGCTTCAGAAGGAGCGCTGTTCACAGATTATTATGCAGAAGCAAGCTGCACTGCAGGACGCGCTTCTTTTATAACGGGTGAATTACCAATCAGAACAGGTCTCACAACAGTTGGTCAGGCAGGTGCAACCATCGGCATGCCGGCTCAGGCACCTACTATTGCTACTGCAATGAAAGAAATGGGATATGCTACCGGACAATTCGGAAAGAACCACTTAGGTGATCTGAATCAGTTTCTACCTACACTTCATGGCTTTGACGAATTCTATGGATATCTTTATCACTTAGATGCCATGGAAGATCCGTTCCACAGAAACTATCCGCCGGCTTTGAAAGAAACTGTCGGACCAAGAAATGTTTTGCATTGCTGGGCAACAGATAAAGATGATCCTACAGTTGATCCAAGATGGGGTAAAGTAGGAAAGCAAAAGATAGAAGACAAAGGACCTCTTCCTCCGAAACCGACTCCCGGAATAGAATTGAACATGGAAACAGTTGATGATGTAATACTAGAGAAAGCATCAGCATTCATTACATCTGCAGTGAAAGCAAACAAGCCGTTTTTCTGCTGGGCAAATCCAACAAGAATGCATGTGTTCACTCACCTTTCTCCGAAATACGAAGCAATGAGAACACCTGAAAACGGATGGAGCATGCAGGAAGCAGGAATGGCTCAGCTTGATGATATAGTAGGCGGCTATTTGAAACTGCTTGATGACCTCGGAGTTGCAGATAATACCATCGTAGTATTTTCAACCGATAACGGAGCAGAAGATTTCTCATGGCCTGATGGAGGAACTTCACCGTTCAAAGGTTCAAAAGGAATGGGAACAGAAGGCGGATTCAGAGCACCCTGTATTATCCGCTGGCCCGGAAAAGTGAAACCCGGTTCTATCATTAATGGAGTTATGTCAGGTATGGACTGGTTCCCTACTTTCTGTACTGCAGCCGGTAATCCGAATATTACCGCAGAGCTTATGGCAGGAAAATCTCTGAACGGGACAACTTATAAAGTACATCTTGACGGATATGATCAGACAGAACTATTGACAAGCGGTGTTCCTTATCATCAGGGCGCAAGAAATGAATTCTGGTATTTTACCGAATCAGCACTCGCTGCAGCGAGGATCGGAGATTATAAATATACTTTTATTGATCAGCCGCAGGGATGGTTTGGTCCGAAAGTTAAATTGGACTGGCCCGGACTTACAAATATCAGGCTTGATCCGTTTGAAAAGATGACTATCGGAGAATCATTTTTTGCCGGTAATTGGTGGGCTTTTGAATTCTGGAGATTTGTGTTTATCCAGCAGGAAGTCGGAAAACTTGCAAAGACATTCTTACAGTTTCCTCCGATGCAGCCCGGTGCAAGCTTTAACCTTGAAGGAGTAAAAGCGCAGGTTGAAAAAGCAATGGCATCACGCGGAAGTACAGGTAATTAATAGATAGTTTAATTAAGCAATGACCTAAATTAGGAAGGTGTGCAAACACCTTCTTTTTTTTCATTTAGATAATCGCTAAAATATTTCTTAATTCTGCATTCCACATTAACTTTTAGAGAACATCCCTGTTGTCATATTTTATTTCTATGTGAATATTATTTCAACCACAAAGATCTCAAAGTAGGCACAAAGATCACAAAGAATTAATTTTTCTTAAATTATTTTATCTTTGTGTGCTTTGTGCATTCTTTGTGTGCTTTGTGGTTAACCATCGTTTTGGACAGTATTGGGAAGTTCTTGGTTTTTCTTGGTTAAGAATTATAAATTTTAATTGTTATTACATTGCAGAATATATATTTTGGAAAAAACTTTTACCCCAATAGTTTTTAAAATATAAAATAACTTACCCGGCAAATATACAATTTATTTCAGGTAAGCAGGCTCTTTAGTTTATCCGGTAAAATCACATAAAATTTTTTAAATCCACCAACTTTAAATAATTTTAAATAAAGTAAAATGGCAGATCAGCAAAAAGCAACTTCAGCAAAAGCTTCTTCAAAAAGTAATAATGCTTCCGACAAAAAACCAAATATTCTTTTTATCCTGAGTGATGATGTGGGCATATGGAATCTTGGCGCATATAATCACGGCATGATGGCAGGCAGAACTCCGAATCTTGATAAGCTTGCCAGCGAAGGCGCAATATTTACTGATTACTATGCTGAAACTACCTGCACCGCCGGACGAGCTGCTTTTATCACAGGTGAATTACCGATCCGAACTGGACTGGTTACAGTAGGACAAGCAGGCGCGACTATCGGAATGCCTGCAGCTGCTCCGACTATTGCAACAGTTTTAAAAGATATGGGCTACGTAACCGGTCAGTTCGGAAAGAATCATCTCGGTGACCTGAACCAGTTCCTTCCTACAGTACATGGCTTTGATGAATTCTATGGTTGGCTTTATCATCTGGATGCAATGGAAGATCAGTTCCATCCGAATTATCCGAAAGAGCTGCAGGAGGAAGTCGGAGTAAGGAATGTAGTCCACAGCTGGGCGACTGATGTTGACGATCCGACAGTTCAGCCTCGCTGGGGAAAAATAGGCAAACAGAAAATTGAAGACAAAGGACCGCTGCCTCCTCACCCTATACCGGGCATTGAGCTAAATATGGAAACTATAGATGATGTTGTACTTTCTCTCACTGAAAATTTCATTGATAAGGCAGTCAAAGATGATAAACCGTTTTTTGTATGGATGAATACCTCGAGAATGCATATCGCTACTCACCTTTCTCCGAAATACAAAGCTCTTCAGAATTCTCAGAACGGATGGACAATACAGGAAGCAGGGATGGCGCAGCTCGACGACACTGTCGGCGCAATTTTAAAGAAGCTTGATGACTCGGGTCTTACTGATAATACAATAGTAGTTTTTACTGCTGATAACGGAGCTTCAGATTTTTCATGGCCTGACGGAGGAACTTCACCATTCAAAGGTTCAAAAGGTATGGGAACTGAAGGCGGTTTCAGAGCTCCCTGCTTCATTCGCTGGCCCGGTAAGATTAAACCGAACCAATGGATAAACGGCTTAATTGCAAGTCTGGACTGGTTTCCTACTTTTGTGGCTGCAGCGGGTGATCCGAATATTGTCGAAGAATTATTAAAAGGCAAAACCTTAAATAGTACAAATTATAAAGTTCATCTTGACGGATATAATCAGCTACCTATGTTAACGGAGGGTAAACCTTCTGCAAGAAATGAATTCTGGTATTTTACCGAATCTGAACTTGCAGCCGCCCGGATCGGTGATTACAAATATACATTTATTACTCAGCCGCAGGGATGGTTCGGACCAAAAGTGAAAACTGACTGGCCGGGACTTACTAATCTCCGGCTTGATCCATTTGAAAAAATGTCCGTAGGTGAATCAATGTTAGCCGCAACCTGGTATCTGTTTGAGATCTGGAGATTTGTATTTATTCAAAAGGAAGTTGCAAAGCTTGCTCAGACCGCAATGGAGTTTCCTCCAATGCAGGCAGGCGCGAGCTTTAATCTTGATTCAATTAAAGCCCAGATCAAAAAGGCTGTTGATAAGCGAGGAAGCTCCGGCAATTAATAATGAATAATGAACAATGAGTAATGAATAAAATAAGTGTGAACCCTCTTTAGTGGGTCACACTTTTTTATTAACCGAACATAATCAACGAACTTAAAAAACTTAAAGAACTTAATTAACACTACAAACTCAAAATGGAAGATTTCATTAGCAATTTTCTGAACAATGTCGGAATTCGTCACGAAGGACCGATGAGTTTTCGGCTGATACTTCAGCCGGTGATGTCATTAATATATGCAATTATTGCCGGTGTTAAGGATGCAAAAGCGGGGAGGCACCATTTTCTTATCGATGGACTGATTTTAGGGAAAAGTAAGAGAAGCAGAAAAGAACTGATAAAAGAATTATGGAAGGATGTGGGAAAAGTATTTATACTGGCTGTAATAATGGAGATCATTTTTGAGATTATTGAATTTAAAACCGTTCACCCGTTTGAAGTGTTAAAGGTAAGTTTTTTCCTTGCGATACTGCCATACCTTATTTTAAGGGGATTTGTTGAAAGAATCGTTGGCTTGTTTATAAAGAAAAAACCTAGTCATGATTCCGGAAACTAATTTTTTAATTATTCCATTAATTCAACTAAAAACCACCAAGTCACCAAGACACTGAGCTATTTAAACTTTATGCATTAGCGTTTAAAAATAATTTTACATTATCAGTTTTAAAAAAGTAAATCCCTCATAATGAAGAAACTAATTCTGATTTTCCTGTTATTCTCTTCAGGAATAATTTTTTCACAAAGCAACTCATCCGATCCGTTGCCATCGTGGAATGAAGGCAAAACAAAATCTACAATAATTGATTTTGTGATTTCTGTTACTGACCAAAGCAGTCCGATGTATGTAAAAGCCGGAGACCGGATCGCGACTTTTGACAATGACGGAACACTCTGGTGCGAGCAGCCCACAATACAGATGGTTTACACTTTTACCCGTGTAAAAGAAATGTATCCCAGCCATCCCGAATGGAAGAATGAAAAAATATTTACCGCTATAATGGAAGGAGATGAAAAATACATAGAGGAAGATTATGCCTCTGGAGGAAAGGGATTAATGCAGGTGTTGATGGCAACAAATTCGGGAATGACTTTAGAAGCTTTTCAGAATGAAGTTTTGAATTTTTTTAAAACAGCGGAGCATCCGAAATATAAAGTAAGCTACACAAAAGTATATTATGTTCCGATGCTTGAGCTAATAAATTATCTTAAGACAAATGAGTTTGAAGTCTTCATCTGTTCCGGCGGCGGACTGGATTTTATGAGAGCTGTATCTGACGAGATTTACGGTATAACAACACAAAACGTGATCGGCAGTTTCGGAAAAGCAAAATATGAAATTTCAGACGGAAGCTCTGAAATAATGAAGCTGCCTGAAGTAATTCTTATAAATGATAAAGAAGGCAAACCGGTAGGCATAGATTATTTTATAGGGAGGAAACCAATATTCTCCGCAGGCAATGTAAGAACCGGAGGCGACATTGCAATGAATACTTATTGTCAGAGCAATAAACTTCCCAGCATTCAATTAATGGTAAACCATGATGACCCGGTTAGGGAATTTGAATATTCAGAAAAGGATAATGCTTCACTCGATGCTGCTGAGAAGAACGGATGGAATGTGGTAAGCATGAAGAATGACTGGAAGAAGATATTTCCATAATACTCTTATATTTTTATAAACTGAAACTTCTGAAAAAAAAATTTATTCATGTGCCTCTAAGACTTAAAGGCTCAAAGAATCCTGTGATAAAGTTTTTTAACTTAGAGTCTTTGAGACTTTGAGGCAAATACGATGTGAAGGACTGAGTTTTCAGAAGTCTCTATATGCAAATATTTCAAAATGAATTATTTATTACGCCGGGTTTTGCTGATTTTTTTTGCAATGACTTTATTATCAGGATGTTCAGGAAGTCCCGGAAGTAATATTACAAAAACACCATCCATCGCTAATCAGGTCGCAAATGATCTTGGAATAACGAGCGATCAGGCTGAAGCCGGTTTAGGCGCTATGCTGATGTTGTCAAGAAACAAGTTGTCCCCGGATGACTTTTCGGCTCTCAACAGGAGTTTCCCCGGCGGAGGTAATAATCTTATCAACAAAGCAACAAGTATGGGGGTGATACCGGGTACTCTGGGAACAACAAACGATGTAATTAATGCATTATCAAAATTAGGGCTGAGCTACCTGACAGCAGCAAATTTTATTCCGGCTGTCTTAAGAATAACCGCTGGCTTGGACGGAAATACTTACGGACTTTTAGCAAAAGTATTTTAAAGTTTTTTCATTAAAATAATACTTTAACAATTTCTCACCTTCGCATACTTTCAAGAATGGTTAGACATTGTCTATTTAGATTTGTAAATCATTCTTTTCTGATGCTTCTGCCTGTAAAACTAAAAATTTTCAATTTGCCTCCTGTGTCTTTAGAACATTTAATTTACCACGAAGTCACAAAGACACAAAGCAATTGCTAATAAAATAGAATGTAAGAAAAATTCTTTGCACACATTGCGAAATCCTTTGCTTACATTGAGTTTGCAGCATTTCAAGATTTCTAATTATTAGGAATCGTATAGTTCATCAGATTCGAAAGATTTATTTTATCAATACTTACCCGATGAAATTATTTCAGTTTATTGAGTTGTTTCAGCAGCCATTCTCTTTCAAGAAGAGGAGTTTTCTCACTTATTTGATATTCTAAATCGGAGAATTTCATTATCTTGGTTTCTTTGTAGCCGGAAAGTAGATTCAAACAATGGATAAAGTTAAAAATTCTTAACTTTGCAGTTTCAGAAAATTCTTTATGCCTGCTAACATAGGTTTTGAAATTAGTAAGCACTTGTGACAGCTCCACAAATTTTGATGTTTCAAAATAAATCATCGAAGAGAATTTCAAATGGTCAAAGTAATGAAGATAATGTTTTTTTTTGATCTTGTTAAAGAAACTCAGTGATCTTCCAAAATCATTGAAGAAAAAACTCCGGACAGCCTCTACAAAAAATTCAACTTCAGCTTTATGAGCTTCTTTTACGTGAGGAAAGACCTTTTGCAGATAAAGATTCAAAAGACCTATTTTTTTTCTTCCGGCAAGTAAAATAAAATCTCTGAATTGATTCAGGGACGGAGTCGGATCCAGGAGGTCTTCATAAAAATTATGATTTATTTTTTTTTCGAACAGCTCAAGTATTATGTATCCTATTTCATCATCATGATTTACCGATTCTCTTTCTCTCTTTTCTATACAATAGTTCAGCATAAATTTAAACACTAACTGATTAAATTCGGGAGAGTTTTTCTCAATGTTCTTGTAAAAAATTTCTTTTGCTTTTAACAAACTATCTCTTTCATTTTTATGGAAAGTTAATGTCAGATCATGAAGCATCTTTAACTGATTACCAATATTTTTATTTTTATCCGAAATTAGTTTTATGATCTTAATTAGCTCAGGTGAATTAATAAACAGGCTTGTTAACTCCGAATTTATTTTAACTCCTTTTATCTCATTCACTAAAGTATCAAAACTGTGAATTACCATCTTTATGATCATATCTGAAAAACTATTAACTTCAAACAATTCCCTGTAGCTTCTGTATTCATCCATGTCATTTTGCTGAGCGGCAAAGAAACTTGCCTCAAGATAGAGTCTTTGTTTCAGATTAAATGTAAATGGATCCAGAAGCATATTGTTAAGTTCATTTATATACTTGTTCATCCCGGAAACATAAAGTTCATTTAAATTTCTTTTCCGAAGCTGTCTGAACAGAAACAATTTAACAACTTCTGTATCATTAAAAAGCTCTTTCATTGAAAGAAACTTCTCCAAAAGAATTGTCAGCTCGGATATACGATTCCATAAAGTCCTGTTGTTGATCGAACCGTTTTTTTTAAAAATAAAGTCATCTCCGGAAATAAGTTTAAGAACCTCTTCATAATTTCTTCCTTCAACATTTCGCATAAGGACAAAATATCTGAATTCATTTCTTTCAAGCTCGTTAAGTGAATTATAAATCTTAGTGAACTTTAAGGATTTTGGTTTTCTTTGGGGATTGGGTGTCATTATGACTTTAATAAATAATTGTATACGAATTTCGGGTAAGATAAGGTTTTTGAGTTTTTGGATAAATGAATTTAATTTAATAATTTTGTCAGTTTTAAAAATCATTCACCTTTTAAAAATTTTATTAAAAAAAGACAATGTATTACACAGACAATTCAATTCTTCCGGAAAACATGGAGCCGCTGATAATTACAGCCGCACCCTATGGACCGGCATGGCTACCCGGCGATGCTTCAGACATTGCAGTAAGCTGGGATGAACAGGTACAAGCTGCAGTTGACTGCTACAATGCAGGCGCAAGAATGCTGCATTTTCATGTTCGTAATCCTGTAACAGGTATGGGTTCAACCAACTTCGATGAATATAATTATATGCTCACTCGAATCAGAGAAGCATGCCCCGAGATGATCATTCAGGTAGGAGGTTCAATTTCCTTTTCTCCACACACAGCAGATGCAAAAGCAAAATGGCTCGATTACGATACAAGACATATGCTCACAGAGCTTGATCCGAAACCTGAATTTGTAACCGTTACAACCGGTACCACACTTTGGGATATAATGTCGATGAACACGCTGGACGATGTGAAAGGAACTCATATGGAGGATCCGAAGGTGCTTGAAGCATGGTCAGGTATGGTGGTAGATTCCACACCCGCATTCTATGTAGAGCATTTAAAACGTCTTCGCAAGAATGGTATTCAGCCATATTTCGTACCGACTCATGTTCATCAATGGGAGCTAATTGAACGGGTAATCCGTGCAGGAATTTACATGGGTCCTTTGAATATGGCTATCTGCGCTTACGGCGGAGGTACTCTCGGCAGAAATCCATTTGACCTGATGCATTTCCTTCAACGTGTACCGCAAGGTTCAGTGAACACATTCTGGTCAAGCATGAGAGGATTGATCTCTATTTCAGCAATGGCAATTGTTCTCGGACAGCATGTTCGTGTTGGTAATGAAGACAATCTATGGGGTGCAGACCGCAAACGAAAGACCACTGTTGAGCAAATTCAGGGTGCAGTTCGCGTAGCAGAAGCATTTGGCCGCAGAATCGCAACTGCAGAAGAAGCACGGAAGATTTTGAAGGTAGGTGTTTGGTATGATAGTGTTGAAGAAACGTTGCAGAAAAACGGCATGCCGCCGAATCCAACAGAGTTCAACCCCGGATTCCTTACATGGCCGACAGACGGAAAGCTCAAGCCCGCTGTTCTCGGAGGAGATTCACATCCGATTGCTGCATGTCTGGTTGCACCACGGCCGGTTCTTCAGGCACAGGAAAAATTGATGAAGAAGGCACACAGTTAACTAATACAGTTTTCAAAAAAAATAATTGAGTTAAGTTAGTAGCATATAGTGAAGCCATAAATTTCCTGAAAAGATTTTTGTGGCTTTGCTGTTTTAATAAATATTTACATAAGCATTAACAATTAATTTTAAAACCATGAGAGCAGTAATAACACATTTCGAGATCTATGGGGATAATGATAACATAGATAAGCTTGCAGAGTTTTATAGAGAGATATTCGGGTGGGATATCGAGAAACTAGCTGGAATTCATTACTATAATATTAATATGAATGAGCATGAACCGATAAATCTGCGCGGAGGAATTGTGGCAAAACCGTTTAAGGAGCATTCAAGCTGGGTAAGCTATGTGATGGTGGATTCGATAGATGATGTCATTGAAAAAGTAATTAAATATGGTGGCAAGATAATCAGGGAAAAGGAAGCTGTTCCAAAGGTTGCATGGCATGCCCATGTTGCGGATCCTGAAGGAAATGTATTTGCAGTTTATGAGAATGATTCGAAAGCTTTTCCGGCGTTTGAACTTGATTAACTCTTAGTATAAAACTGACGTTTAAAATTCAATTACGTTTTACAAAATCAACTCTGTCCAAAACGATTTTTAGAATTGCACAATTGTCAGTGGTGAATGTTTAAAACATCATATTTTACCATTTATATTTCTAAACGTCATTGGATGTGTTTGTTAACAGTACTGTCCAAAATGTTTTTTATTTTTATTTCTGAAACAAATTTTATTTTGTTGAATAATTTGAAAACTTAACAAATCTTCAAGAAACCCCTCCCCAACCCTCCCCTTTGGAAGAGGCTGTCTCAAAACCTCTTGCTTAACCACAAAGTCACGAAGACACTAAGAAATAAGCTTTGATTTCATTTCGCTTTGAGCCTTTGTGACTTTGTGGTAAAAATGTTTTCTTAGTTTTGAGACACCTTCGGAAAAGGGGAGGGCAGGGTGGGGTTGTTTCAAGGATAGAAAAATTTTGTTGTAAACTATTTGCTAATCAAAGCTTTTATTGTTTTAAAAAAACATTTTGGACAGTACTGGTTTGTTAAATAATATCTGTAAGAATATTGGATACTAATCAATAAGAAAAATCATTAATTTGTGGGAATTATTTGTCAAAATTTTTTCCAAACCAAAAATCAAAAATAAAAATAAAAAAATGAAAAAAATCCTATTGCTCCCAATCGCTGTCCTTTTTTTATTAACATCCTGTGGAAAGAAAGACGAATCTACAGGTTCTAAAACCGGCACCGCAGATTCTACAACTATTAAAACTGCCGAAGATGCTTTTCTTTATTGTTATTCACTTGTCATAATGGATATAACAAGAAAGAAATTAACAAATACAGAAACACCGTTACCCAATGCAGCTCCGATAAATCAGTTTGCAAATATGAGTTCTTTCCCTGATTATAAATTTAAAGATGTTGTACGTCCGAATGCCGACACTTATTATTCCACTGCATTTTGCGACCTTTCAAAGGAACCGCTCGTTTTATCGTTACCAAATACAAATGACAGATATTATTTAATGCCGATGCTGGATGCTTATTCAAATGTTTTCTCTGCTCCGGGAAAACGCACCACAGGAACTGAAGCAGGTAATTTTTTAATAGCCGGTCCGAAATGGTCAGGTACAGCACCTGATGGAATGAAGGAAGTTATTAAAGCTCCGACTGATTTGATTTGGATACTTGGAAGAATACAGTGCAATGGTGCAGCTGACGGAGAAAAGGTTGTAATACCGATTCAGAAAAAAATAAAGTTAGTTCCGTTAAGTTCATGGGGAAAAGAATATACCGCACCAAAAGGAATTATAGATCCTACTGTCCCCAAAACGGATCCCAACAATACTGTTTTGAATATGCCGATAGATGAGTTTTTTAATTATGCAAACAAATTAATGGTAAACAATCCTCCGAAACCTGAAGACAAACCTGCGATGGATAAGTTTGCACAGATAGGCGTAGGACCCAATATGAAGTTTGATCTTAGTAAGTTTGATGCTGCAGCTCAGACAGCATTGAAAGGAATACCAAAGAAAGTTTATGCAGCATTTGACGAGCAGCTTGCTAAACCGCCAAAGCTTCAAAACGGCTGGAACATTCAGATAAAAGGAATGGGTTCATACGGCACTGACTATGGTATGAGATCATTTGTAACCTATGTAGGCTTGGGTGCAAATCTTCCTCAGGACGCAGTCTATCCTTCTAATAGTTTAGATCAAAGCGGAAAACCATATAACGGAGCTAACAAATATGTTATTCACTTTGATAAAGGACAGACCCCTCCGGTCGACGGATTCTGGTCGCTGACAATGTATGATCAGGACGGGTATTTCATTGAAAATCCAATAAACACATATGCCATTGGTCACGGTCCTCCTTTTAAGGTGAATGCAGACGGTTCAATTGATATTTACATTCAGAATGAAACACCGGGAAAAGATCTTGAGAACAACTGGCTTCCTGCGCCTAAAGGAGATTTCAATGTAATGATGAGATTATACTGGCCTAAGGAAACAATGCTTAACGGCACATGGATTCCTCCGGTTATTAAGAAGCAATAATTTATAATAAGACCGGATACTAAGAATTTTTAATTACAAGTTTTCCGGCTTTCAGGCATTGTCACTTCCTGATTGCAATATTTAAAACGATTATTGCCTTCAGGAAGCACACTGCCAATTACTTAACTTTCATATATTCTTCCAAATAGTTTTTTTAATCAAATTCTTTGGTGAATGTGATTAGTAAATACTACAAACTGCCAGGTAATTTTTTATTCAAATCATAAAATAACAAATATTACTAATCAAACTTACAAATGAAAAAAATAATTTTTATCAATCTGGTGTTAACATTCTTTTTTACTCTTATCGCTAATGATTCTATTGCGCAAGGCAAAGATGATGATGCACAAAAGCTTGCATTAGCGCTTGCCAATCCGGTAGCAAATTTAATAAGCGTACCTTTTCAGAATAATACTGTATGGGGAATCGGAGAAAACAATGGTTCACAGAATGTCCTGAATATCCAGCCTGTTATTCCAATCGGCTTAACAAAAGGTATAAATATGATCAACAGAATCATTGTCCCGGTGATCTCCCAGTTTAATGTTACAGGAATGGGATCTTCACAGAATGCGCTGGCAGATATTCAGTACAGTATTTTCTTTTCACCCAAAAAAAGCAAAGTGATCTGGGGAGTCGGACCTATAATGTCAATACCGGCAGCAACAAATACAAACACAGGATCGGGAAGATTCAGTATCGGACCGACAGGAGTTTTGCTTTATCAGACAAACGGATGGACCATGGGAGCTTTGGTAAACCAGTTCTGGTCAGTCGGCGGAAATCCGGACAGAGGAAATCAGACACAGGGGTATTTACAGCCGTTCGTAGGATACAGCTGGAAATCGGGAGCCGGAATTACAGCAAATGCTGAAATGACACAAAACTGGAAAGTAAAAAGAACTCAGACATACATGAATTTTGTTTTTTCGGGATTGACAAAATTTGGAAAATTCCCTGTTCAGTTCCAGGTTGGACCGAGAATCCCAGTAGCTGCTTTACCGGAACTGAAAGGAACTTTCGGAGTCAGGGCTGTGATGACATTTCTGTTTCCGAAATAGTTTTAGGAATTAGGAATTAAGAATTAGGAATTAAGAATTAGGAATTAAGAATTAGGAATTAAGAATTAGGAATTAGGAATTAAGAATTAGGAATTAAGAATTAGGAATTAAGAATTAGGAATTA
>CAYNTN010000117.1:0-14992 GCA_964399995.1 uncultured Ignavibacteriaceae bacterium | reverse complement strand
AATCGTGAATCGTGAATCGTGAATCGTGAATCGTTAATCGTTAATCGTGAATCGTGAATCGTCAATCGTGAATCGTCAATCGTCAATCGTGAATCGTCAATCGTCAATCGTCAATCGTCAATCGTGAATTTAATCTAAAATCTAAAATCATCCATTGCTCTTTACATATTCTAAAGCAAATATTTCAGCATCCTTTTGATTGGTGAACCAGTAAGATTCAATTTTCTTTTTAAGGAACAGAATTTTTTTATATACATAAATCACCCACATTGACGGGTCGGATATGCGATTAATCAAAACTACTTTCCTGCTGGCTGTATCAAGATATACTTTTTCAAAATCTTTCATTTATGTAAAATTTATTTCTGTGAAAGTAATCTTTAGAGATTTAAGATTAAAGAACAATTTGACAATTTGACAATGAACAATGAGCAATGAACAATGAGCAATGAACAATGAACAATGAACAATGAATAATGAGCAAGGAATAAATAAAAATGGATTGTTAGGGATGTTAAAACACAAATAACAAATAACGAGTAACGAGTAACGAGTAACGAGTAACGAGTAACGAGTAACGAATAACGAGTAACGAATAACGAATAACGAATAACGAATAAGAGTAACGAATAACGAGTAACGAATAACGAATAACGAAATGAATTCAAACAAAATTTAACTTTTCATAGATTACAATAGATTAAAATAGATTACAACAAAAAAATAGTTGACACGTACATTTTGAAAAAAACCAAAAGTAAATTGCCCAAGGAAACCATATTCAAGAAAGTTTACGATTTCTATTCAAAAGATCTAACATCTCAGGAAGTAGAAAGAATTTTTTTCAGAGAAACTCCCGTCAGATATAAATACTTCGTAAGAAGCATGGAAAAAAGGAGTGAACATAAGAATAAGTTCACTGAATTTTTTTCCTTTTCAAAAAATTTCGCAGTTGCATTCCTCAGAAAATTGTCACCTGTCATCAGATTTGTTTTCTCGCTTAATGTAGTTGTTTTCATTTTTGCTATGCTGCAGGGACAGTGGGATTATGCATTCTTTTCATTCATTGTTGCAAATCTGATACTGATGTTTGAAGTAGCAGAAAAGCTTACTGCAAGAGACGAGCTTGAGGTGGCGCGGGATGTTCAGATCAGCATGATTCCTCAAAAACCGCCCGATGATAATAATTTTGAAATTTCATGTCATTATGAAACTGCAAGGGAAGTCGGAGGGGATTTTATTGACTTCATTTCAAAAGATGACGGTACTTATTATATCTCAATCGGGGATATTTCGGGCAAGGGAATGTCTGCAGCGCTCTATATGTTACAGGTGAGACTACTTTTGCGTCATCTTGCTGATTTCTCAGACAATCCTAAATCAATCCTGTGCTCGGTAAACAAAAATATTTTCAAACACATAAAAAGGGGATTATACTTCAGCGTGATTCTTGCAGAAGTAAATGGGAATAAACTTAGAATATGCAGAGGAGGACATAATCCGCTTCTGTACTATAATTCAGTCAACAGATCTTGTACCGAAGTTAAGCAAAACGGTATGGCATTAGGTCTTAACAATACCGGCTTGTTTGAGAATTCACTGGAGGAACTGGAATTAACAGCAAATAAAAATGACGTTATACTTTTTTATTCCGATGGTCTGACCGAAACAATGAACACAGGTAAAAGCGAATTCGGACTCGACAAAATAAAGGAAATGCTGGTTTTAAATTCGCATAAAAGCGCTGAAGAAATTAAGAATGAAATCCTTTCTGAAATCTCTAAATTCAGAGGTTATGCTGAAGTGCATGATGACCTGACGATGATAGTTTTGAAGGCGAAGTGAAATCCAATCGAATAAGTTATTTATCCTTTACGAATTACACCATATTTCAAAAAACAGATTTTATATCGTGGTGAAATCAATATTGTATTTAAAAATAAAAATACTCATCTTAACAAATATTAGGAGATAAAAATAATAAAATCTTAATATTTTCAAATGACCCCATTAGGGCTCAATTTTTTTTTAAATGGCATTCCTCATGAAAAAAATTAAATTGCTTTGAAATTCAAAGATTAGAAATTATTAGCGAGTCAATCACTTTGGACTTTAATAAGATTATTCGGTTATTTTTGATTATTTGAAGATCTCTAAATTTAAATCGTTTTAAGGATCAATCTTTAACTTTGAAAAAAGAATTATTTAATTAAAAAATTAAATAAAGAGAAAATGAAAAAATTTTTTAAATTTGGCATCGAGGTGATATTTTTAAGCTGTTTATTTTTCAATACTTCATCGGCTATAACATATTATTTTTCTTCTCAAGGAAATGATAATAATTCCGGACTTTCTGATTCACTGGCTAAGAAAACTCTCTTAGCCTTACAAACCATTCAGCCCCAATCTGGAGATACAGTTAGGTTTCGAGGAGGAGATACAATTTTCGGACATTGTCAACTAAGCTACAATTTTTCGGATACCAGTAAAAAAGTATTATTTAATGCTTACGGAAATGGTAAAGCCTATTTGAAAAACAACGGGAGTGATTCAGTATCCTATGTTATTTGGGTATACTTCACTACGAAAGTAATCAAAGTTGAATTTAGTAATTTAATTTTACTTGGTAATTACAATGCAATAAATCAGACGGGAGATTCTACCTCAAAAGGTATATTTATTTATCATTATTTCCCCCAAACAGTATCTTATGGGGACAGTATGTTCGTTAAGGTTATTGATTGTGAATTCACGGATTTAGCTGTAGGTCTAGTTCTTGACATTAACTCGTATTACAAAAGGGGAACATATAGCATTACGAATAATCGGTTCTACGAATTAGGTATCTATGGGCTCCTTCTAAGCGGTATCTGTTATTCCGATGTTAATATTACTGATAATAGTTTTAAAAATATTTATTCAAGGTCAACAGGATTGGATGGGTATGGAGGATATGCAGTTGCAGGATTTTATTGTAGAGATGTAACGATTGCCAGAAACTATGTGAATAATTGTGGTCAATATTCAACAAAAGGGTCCGCAGGTATTTATTTCTCGGCAAGCAGAAATGTAATTATGAAGAAAAATGAAGTTAGAAATATTCATCGAGTAACACAAGAGGGCAATGGATTATATGTAGACTGTGGTAGTGATAGTTGTTTGTTTGAATATAATTATACACAAAGTTGTGAAGGCGTAGGTATTGCTTTAGCAAATGCTCCCACTTCGTATTGCGTAACATATCCCCCATTCTCAGGGTTTACAGAGGATTCATTGGAAGCGTCTTACAATATTGCAAGATTCAATGTAGTAGTAGGAGACTCTGGATGCAGGGGGGGGGTTGCCATGTATTCATCATATAATAGCACCTTTCAAAAACGCAATATGATATATAATAACTTGATCTATATGAGGGGAGGTTATAGATATATTGACTCGACAATTGGAGAAACATTACCTGCATGTGTGTGGCAATTTGGACGTTCAGACTCGGTATATATTTACAACAATATATTCATGATGGATAGTGCATTAGCTATTCAACATGACATTCCAACCCCAGGAAACTTTAGTGGAGAAATTAAAAATTGGAAGGTTACACATAACATCTATTGGCAGATTAATGGATTAAATAATAGTATTGCTAGGCAACGAACCACATTTCATAATAAGCCATTTTATTGGTATTATAGGACATATGCTTCAATAACCAATTGGGCTGATTCAACAGGATTAGAAAAAAATGGTTCATCATATACATATATTCTCAGGCAATCTTTAATTCCTCCTCCAATTTATAATACTGAAATTAATTCAAATTATTTTGATACACTTTTAACATATAAAATTTTAGATACAGCTATAGTGGGGGTAAACTACGACTCGGAAGTGGAAAGAATTAATAACATAGCTACTGTAGATTTTTATGGAGATAACTATATTGATGGAATAGGTCATTATCAGGAGACATATAGCGAAGCTATTCTAAGTCTAAAAACCCATATTCAGGGATTTTATAATAATAGTATAGAAAAAATGACCCCAGATACGATAAGAGTTTATTTGAGGCACAGATTATCTCCTTTCTCTATTATCGATTCTACAAAGGGTATATTGGATAGTGCTGGGTACAGACTTTTTTCTTTTAATAAAGTTTTTCAAAATTATCCATATTACCTTGTGTTAAAACATAGAAATTCTATTGAAACATGGAGTGATAGCGCAAGAAAGTTTGTAAATTCTTATTTTGTATATGATTTTACAACATCTGATACAAAGGCTTATGGAAGTAATCAAATACAGGTTGATAATTCACCTAATAGGTATGCAATGTATAGTGGAGATGTTGATCAGAATGGTTCCATTGTGCTTGAAGATGTATTAGAAATATACAACGATGCAAACAATTTTGTAACTGGTTATGTAGTAACTGATATAACAGGAAATTTAGTTGTTGACCTTACTGATGTTTTGATGGCTAATGATAATTCCACAAATTACGTTACAAAAATAACACCATAGAATTTCTAAACTTTTTTAAACTATTGCCTTACCTTGCAACTTAAATATATATTGACATTAAGAGAAATATGTTTACTATAGTCATCTAATTCCGCGAGTATTCTATCAACAATATAACCTTGCGTTTAAGGGATACTTTCAGGTGAAATCGACATTCGACAAGCTATTGAATTATATTTAGTTCCCCCACAGACAAATTTACACATCTTTTAAATAGGACATTTTGAAAAAATACAAGTTTCAGAAGAATTTTTTATATAACTTCCAATTAGTACTTTTACCTATCTTTTTATTTGTAACCGGATGCATATTAAGAGAGGCTCATGGTCCATATTATTTATGGAGATTTGATCAAAGTTATGCATATTTAATAAACTCCCTAAACTTAGCACAATTACTTGAAGTTGGTGGGGTTGCGCATCCAGGCACTCCTGTTCAAATTATTGGCGCAATAGTTTTTAAAATTGCATATTATTTAAGCGGAGCTCAAACAGATTTTGTAAAACATGTTCTGACAAATCCGGAAGCATATCTTTTAATATTTCAAAGAATTTTATTAATATTAAACAGCCTTGTATTATTATTATTAGGACTACTCACATTTAAGATTTCGAAAAATCTATTATTAAGTTTGTTTATTCAGTTTTCAGTTTTTGTTTCTTTCTGGATATTCTATTGTTTAATGATAGTTATAGCTGATCAGTTTTTAATATTAACTTCTTTGTGTTTAATTGGCATATCTACTTTCTACTTATTTAAACTAAATGATAATAAAATCCCTTTAGGATTCTTCATAATAACTGCGTTTATATGTGGAATAGGTTTATCTTCAAAACTCAATTTTGCTCCAATGCTCTTTATTCCCTTTATAATAATTAAAGGAATAAAGAACAAAATGAAATTTGTTGTTTTTACAATGCTATTTTTCTTAATTTTACTTCTTCCATTAATTTCTCAACTTGAATTCTTGATAGAATGGATAAAAAATTTGTTAATCTATGATGGTACGTTTGGGAAAGGTGAACCTGATATAATAAATCTGACAACTTTTAAAGAGAACATTTCTTCTATCTTTCGACAGGATTTATTTTTTGCATTTGCCTATGTATTTTCGATAGTAACATTAACATTTAGCTTCGTCAGCAAAAGGAATAGAACTGTAAACCAATTCACTTATAAATCCCAAAAATTATTAGTAGCAATCTTCATATCGTTTAGTTTACAAATTGCATTGGTAGCTAAACATTATGCTCCGTATTATATGGTGCCTTCAATTGTTCTATCGAATTTAAGTTTAGTGTTGTGTATTGTTATATTGGGTAATTTATTTCAATTTAAGTTACGAACACAAAATATTTTGTATGTTACATTTATTTTAATTAATTGTATGTATGGTATATATACATTTAACAGTTTGTATGAAATGTTAATTTGGAACCGGCAAGAGGCACTTAGAACAGAAACTTATATGAGAATAAATCATTCGAATGATATAGTTATTTCTAGTTTTGGATCGGCAAGCCTGGATTGTGCAATAGCATTTTCAAGTAGCTGCAGTGGGAGGCAAAGAGAAAAGTATAAAAGAATAATGACTGATTTGTTGACAAACCAAATTTTTTATAATCCATGGACATACAAGCTTTATCCTATTTGTGATGATCAAGAAATCGAAAATATTTTAAAAAGGAATAACAGGTTAATATTTCATGTCAGAGGAGAAAACATGCTCGATATTTTTACAAGAGAATTGGGGAAAGTGAATAATATAAAAATTAAGGAAAGTAAAGAGTTATTCAGAAATGACAATGGTGAGTTTATATATGAAATAAAATATGAGATATAATTTTTTAAAATTTGTCAAACTATTACAATATAATGGCAGAATGTTATCAGCTTCTGGAAAGTATTCAACGAAATTTATATTCAGAAAATACTGAAAATTTAAATTATCGTTTTATAGATTACCCATTTCTGAGAACCCGGGACTACAAGCGGCGCGAGAGCATCAGAATATTGCCTGAACTGTGGCTGAGACATATCATTTATCGCTTTTTCAAAATCTTCCATAGACTCAAAAATATATTCATCTATGATCCTTGAGGGACTATCACCGATATATCCTGTCATCAGCCTGTTCTGAGATTCTTTAAAATGAGATGATCTGAATTTTTCCTCCCCCCACTTTTTCATTATAGACAATGCTTCTGATTGCTTTCCATAAGCAATTGACAATGTCCACTGACAAACGAACTTAGGTTTTTTATCACTCATACATTTTTAAATTTCTTCAAAACTAACATTATGATTTGAATAATTATATGTCAATATCTATTTTTCCATAAAAAAAATTATGCATACCTGCAAACTTTTAGCTGATGTTACAATTATATCCGGTAATAAAGTGCTTCTGGTACGTTATACAGACAGTAATAAATATGACCATCAGAGCGGATGGTTTCTTCCTGATGACGAGTTGCATGAGTTTGAAGATCCGGATGATTGCGCCGGAAGAATTTTAAAAGAGCAGCTTGGTATTTCAGAAGCTGATTGTAAAATTTCATTCGTGGAGTCTTTTAAAGGTAATGATAATTCCTGGCACATTGTTTTTCACTATAAGGCAAACGACATTTCACCACAGATAATAATTCCTTCAGAAGATTTAGAATCAATTGAATGGTTTGATTCCGGTTCGTTGCCGGACAAAAAGGAAGTTGCACATCACGGCTGGGCACTCTATACTATCAAAGAAATTTTAAAATAATTTTTACAATATAAAGTAAGCAAAAATTAATTCTTATAATTTTGTCCGTTAAAGAATTATTTTTGTATATATGTCATACGAACTAATCCTCTGGATAGGCTTTAATCTTTTCATTCTGCTGATGCTTGCACTGGATCTCGGTGTTTTCCAGAAGAAGACTCACGTTATTTCAGTAAAAGAAGCTCTGATATGGAGTGCCGTGTGGATACTGCTCTCAATGATCTTCAATATCTTCATTTATATTGATATGGGAGAGAAAAAGGCGCTTGAGTATTTTACAGGATATCTGCTCGAGAGGTCTTTGAGCATTGACAATATTTTTGTATTCGTTTTGCTTTTCTCCTATTTCAAGGTTCCGCCTGAATATCAGCATAAAGTTCTGTTCTGGGGAGTGATCGGTGCACTTGTATTGCGTGCAATTCTAATTGCATTGGGTGTTGTGCTCATAGCCAAATTCTCATGGATAATATATGTGTTCGGGGCTTTTCTGGTTTATACAGGGTTTAAAATGGCACTTCAGGATGATACACATATTGATCCTGAGAAAAATTTTGTAATAAGAATGTTCAGGAAATTTTTTCCTGTATCAAATGAATATGACAACGGTAAATTCTTTACTATCAAAAACGGGAAAAAATTTGCGACACCTTTATTTGTAGTGCTCGTTGCAACTGAATTTACTGATCTTATTTTTGCTTTCGATTCCATCCCTGCAATTTTTGCGGTTACAAATGATCCGTTCATTATTTATACTTCCAACATATTTGCAATTCTCGGTCTGCGGGCAATGTACTTTGCACTTGCGGGAATCATCGATAAGTTCCATTACCTGAAGATCGGCTTGTCGATGATACTGATATTCATCGGATTTAAAATGCTTATAATAGACATTTTCAAAATCCCGATCGGATATTCTCTGGGAGTCATAGCAATAGTACTGGCAGCTTCAGTGGTTCTGTCGCTCGTCAAACCACGGAAAAAGAATGAAAAAGAAACCACTTTATAATCCTCGGAACTAAAAAAGGAAAACTTATTTCAGCAATATCATGCTCTTTGTAATGGATGCTCCTTCACCGACCTTCAATGTGTAATGATAAACTCCTGCATTAAGATTAGCGGCATTAAAAGTAACCTTGTGCTCACCGGTATTTTGTTTCTGATTTACTAAAACTTCTACTTCTTTTCCAAGTGTATCATATACTATCAACGAAACGAGAGCATTTACAGATAATGAATACCCGATGACAGTTTCCGGATTAAATGGATTCGGATAATTCTGATAAAGTTCAAAATTTTCAGGAACATTACTGCTCTGCTCATTTATGTTCATTGGATCCACGATTTTAAAATTCTGCATCATACCGTCATCTTCATGCTCAAGATTATGACAGTGAAATAAAAATATTCCTTTGTAAGTTGTAAATCTTACCAATAATCTTACAGTCTCAAGAGGATTAATAAGCACGGTGTCTTTCCAGCCCTTGTCCTCAGGTGGAAGATTTGTATTACCGTTTCTTGAATAAACCTGAAACTGTTCCGAATGGCTGTGCATCGGATGAAGCATGTTGGATGAATTTATGATTCTCCATTCTTCTAGTGAACCTAAAGGAGTTTCCCAGTCAATTCTGTCCATATCAAAAGTAAGCCCGTTAATCAAATGCATGTTTGTACCGCCGGTCATAGTTAGCACAAAGTTTCTCGTAGTTTTAATATCAACAATATTATGGTAACTAATTGGAGGAAGGACTGCAGGGACGATTCCCCCAGAACTTGTATTACCTGTTATGTCAAATCTCATTAGATTCATTTCAGTACCTTGCCGGTAAGTTCCTGTTCCGGGTGCTGTGAACGGAAGTGATTTCAGAAATACGTTTTGTCCGATTGTGTAAGAAGAAAAATCTAAGAGTATGTCGGTTCTTTCACCCGGAGCAAGGAAAAAAAAAGTTGCCTGAACAGCCTCATCCTTTAATCCTCCATCTGTAGAAATAATATGAAATGGTCTGTTATCTGAAAATGCAATTTTATAAATCCGTGCATTTGATCCATTCAACAATCTGAACCGGTATAATGTCTTTGAGACTTCAAAAAAAGCTTCCGGAGTTCCGTTTATCAACGGTACATCTCCGAGAAATCCATTCATCGTATCCAACATAGTCGGGTTATAAGTAAAGTTTGGAACATCTGCATTTCTTCTGTCCTGTATGCAAAGCGGTACATCATAGCTGCCCCGTGGAAGTCCGAGTGAGAGTTCAGCAGGATCATCTATAATAAAAAATCCGGCTAAACCTCTGTAGACATGTTCAGCAGTAAGCATGTGAGCATGAGAATGGTAAAAATAAGTTCCTCCTCTGTTAATTACGGGAAATGTATAAGTATAATTTCCACCCGGCAAGACCGGATCTTTCGGATGACCGTCCATTAGTTCGGGAGAGTTAATGCCGTGCCAGTGAATAGTAGCGGGTTCAGTATGATTATTTATAAAATGTGCAGTGAACGTTGAACCTTTCTGTATCACAACTGACGGACACGGATATGAGCCGTTTAAAGCAAGCACCTGAGTATTCTGACCGGGCCAGACATTAACATTTGATTCAGCCAGTGTCAGAGTGCCTCCATTTGTAAAAACGGGAGGGAATCTAAGCGGGTTACCTGTAAGTTCAGTAAGTACGGCATTTCTTTTTTCATTGGCAAAAATCTGCAGCGGTTTTGCTAAAGTCATCAAAGCTCCGGTTTGCAGAGTCCTTAAAATCATTTCTCTTCTTTTCATTTTCGTATGGTTTTTAATTTCCAATTTGAAAAAAAATCTTATGATTATCCATTCTATTATTTAAAAAAACACTATGATTTTTATCATAAAAAATATCAGGCTATTTGGTATGGATATTGCAAGTTATTTAGAGGTGATATTCATGGAGTTGTTATAAATGACCCGTTCATGCCTGCAGTAATGACGAAATGTCTTTGTCATCCTGAGCGAAGCGAAGGATCCGATCTACAACACTTTCAATTGTGCCGTCATAATCTCTCTCCTTGATCATTAATTTCTTAATTACTTTTGTAATCTTTGTATTTCATAGATTCGCAGTATGTTCATTGACTCAACTTATTTGAACGGCGGATTTGCGAGTTAGGCATCATATAAATTATTTCCCGGAAATGATTTTGCAAGAGTGCCGCTGTATCTGAAATCTGGATTCTCAATTCCGTGAAGCATGAGATTCATTGTTCCGATTCTGGTCATTGTGGTATTAAAAGTCATTAACACATCCGGAGGTTGTTTTTTTAAGACACAATTATGTGTTGATTTTATACTTAATTTGATCTTTTTACACAGATTAAAAATTTTTTAGACACCTGTGAAAAATTAAATAAAAATTATTCTTTTATAACTGTGTTTTTAGATCTTGCGGATTTATTTTCCGGTTTCAGATTTTTATCATTTCTGTATTTAAAAGAAACAGGAAATGGATTTGCACCTAAAGGCTTTTGTACAGAAATAAAAGCCATGTTGTTATTATAAGTTATTAGAAGATCAGCTAAATCTGCTGCAGAATCTCCTGTTACGTCGGTGTTTACGTATCCTGTCACGAAAGCATTCGCATCATTATAAACCAGGGTGACATCATTTAAATCAATGAATCCATTCTGCTCAATGTCACCGCTGTACATTCCCCTATAAGAAAATTTTTGATTTACAATTGCCTGGTTGTTTCCAAAAGCTGCACCTTCAGGTGTAATAAAATTATAATGTGAATTTATGCTTCTGTCATAGGAAACTCCCGCAGAACTCCAAGTTTCAATTGAATTTCTGTGCTTCACAACTTTGTAATAGCTTCCCGATAGTGCATTTTTAAATAACAGTCCGGACACAATTGCATCAGGACCTGTTACACCGGTTGCCGAGTCTGCAGCTATGTTCGGGAAATCTGTCCTGTAAAGATATACTCTAACGGTATCGGACATTCTCCAGTACGGATCCGTATCAATCCACATTCCCTGTGAAGCAATGCTGATTGAATTTTCAACAGTGTTTGGAAGCGGCTGTATGCAGATATTATCAATATATAAATTATTTCCAAAACCGCTGACTGCTCTGAGCCTCACTCTGTTTGTCCCGGACGGCAGAGCATAAATTTTTGAAGTCCATTGCGAAGAAGCGGGAGAAAAATCCGCAGTTGTTGCCGGGGCGGTATTGAGTTCACCTCCGTCAGGATATTTCCCGGATAATCCGGCAAGCAAAGTAAATGAAACTCCGTTGTTTGTTGAAGACTCGATATATAGGCTGTCCGGACCGGGGTAATCAGGACCGTAAGGTGCATACGCTTCATCAAATGTCAGATAATATCCTGCAGTTATTGGTTCAAAATTTGTCACGAGTGACTGACTTTCTCCTATTGCACTCGCATTATAAAAATCAAATTTAGCAGACCCGCTGTCTGCACCGTATGCGCCGGGCTCCTGTCTTGACCAGTATTGGTTTCCTGAATATTCCAGATGATAATACCCTGGAGTAAATGATGCACCGGAAAAATCTTCACATCCGCTGCATGGATTGGAAGGCAGAATTTCAACTTTAACAGTCCATGCATTATACAAACCTGTGTTATTTGCCATCCAGTAGGGCCAGATTCTTTGATTACCGTTTACAGGATTTCCTTCAATAAGGGCTGATGTAATTCCAATATAATCACCTGCATAAAGTTCGTTAACTCCGGGTATTCCGGTAGGAGCATGTTTGAATTTGTCACCAACTTTTATGTCAGTAAAAGTAGCCCCACCGTCAGTTGATCTCGATAAAAAAACTTCCGCTGAGTCACCTGTCGGAGTGTTCCTTGTATCATAATAAACGACATTGACTCCTCCTGATTCATCAACTCTTATAGCTCCCATATATTGTTTACTGCCGTTTCCGAAAGCGTCCTGATTAACTCTGACACCGGATGACCAGATATTCCCGCCGTCAGTGGATTTATACAAAGTAATATCGGAAATATCTCCAGCGACTCCGGGATTCTTTTCACCCGTGCAAACATAAATCCAACCTCTTCTTGGTCCGCATGTTCTGTCAACATCTATTCTTGGAAACCCGGTAGCTCTGATATTATTCATCATGTTATATGTCCTGTTTCCATTCAGGTCTGCGGCATTATTTCTTGAAATGATCCATGTAACTCCGCCATCAGTTGATTTTGCAAATCCGAGAGAATCTTCAGTATAAGGATTAATTAAAATGCTGTTAACCCATACGACATATACTTCACCTTCAGGACCGATTTTTGTATCAGCGCCTTGATGAAAATGGTTAGCAGACGGAACCGGGCTTACCGGAACAATGGAAGTCCAGCTGACTCCCTGATTATCTGTATAAGTTCCCACAATCCTGTTCCGGTTCGGACCTCCTCCGAATTCAGTAAAATATGTATAACTTCTGAGATAGAAAGGATTACCGGGTATATCATTTGTGCTTGAAAAGTTTTTATCAGAGGTAGTGCTTGAACCGGGGAAAGTAATTGTGTTTGACCAGTTTAAACCGTTATTGGTAGAAAATGAAGCTCCCATCTGACCGGTAAGCGTAATATAGGAAATTAAAAATCTCCCTGAACCGTCAATAACCGGAGCGGGATCACCGTAATTAAAAACCGGTAAACCTGAATTATTAATTAATGTATCATTTCCATACCAGCTGTCACCACCGTTTGTTGTTACATAGCATCCCGAACTGAAGTTTCCTCCTCCTGAGGTAATTGCAGAACCAAACATAATTAAAGGATTTGCAGGATGCCGTGTAATAGGTACTTCCGTCTGATGACCTATGGCCGGATAATTTATGGGATGAACCCTGAATGGCGAATTCACTATAAACTCGCCCTGAGTTGTTAGGATAATATCAGATTCATTAACTACCGGTTTTGCATAATCTGTTACCGGTAATTGAGCGTATTGGCGGATTTGTGAATATAAATCTACTCTCGTCCTTGGATCAATATTCCACTTAGGAGACTCATTATTTACTGAGAATCCCGAGCTTATGGCAAAATATACAAACAAAACTGAGCTCGAAATCAATAACTTTAATTTCATTTACTTTTCAATAAGTATAGATTCTAAATATTTTTTTTAATGGTATAAGATAGCAAATATCAATATCTCAAATTTAGTTTCAAGTCCATACATTGTATACAAATTTCTAATATTTTGAATATTATTTGTAAGCTGTAATAATTAATTTCAATAAATCTTATGATGTTAAAAAATCTCTTAATAATTGTATTCACAGCAGTCATTCAAATAGTGAGCAGTAAAGCTGTTTTGGCTGATAATTATTGGATAAGACAAAACAGTCCTACTACAAGAAACCTTAGTAACTGTTTTTTTATCAACAATAATACCGGCTGGGTTTCAGGCGATTCCGGAACTATTATTAAAACAACGAATGCCGGTATTAGCTGGTCGTTTCAAACAACAAATGTATTCAACGATATCAAATCCATTTTTTTTATTAATGAAAGACTGGGATGGGCTATTGCTTATGAAGTGTTTCCCGATACTAACAGCTACAACGGAACAAGAATACTGAAGACTACTGACGGAGGAAACAACTGGATAAATTATATGTATTCCGATACAAATAAATTCATGAGATCAATTTATTTTTTGGATTCGCTTACAGGTTTCATGGTAGGAGCTCCGATTTCTATTGTCAGAACCAGTAATGCCGGAGCAAGATGGGAATCAATGGACACGGATTCTACTCTACCGCTGGGACTTCCTCTGGAAAATATTAAATTTTTTGATCAACAGCTCGGATATGCATGCGGAGGGTTCAGGGATATTGCAGGAGCTATGTGGACAACCACTAACGGCGGATTTAACTGGAAAGGTGTTATTATAGCTCCCGAACCTTTCATGGATATATATATTTTTAACCCGGTAAAAGCAATTGCAGTTGGCGGAGATTTTGAATTCGGTTCAAGCTATGTAAAAACATCAAATCAAGGAAAGGTTTGGATTTATGATACATTGGGGACGTTCGGAGTAGCTACTGCAGTTGATTTCAGAACACCATACGAGGGCTGGATTACACTTGGAATAGCTCAGAAGTTCACTTACTCAATTGACTCCGGAATGACATGGCGGGCTGTCTATACACCCGACAGCGTGTCTGTTTATGATGTTCAGTTTACCGATTCACTTAACGGATGGGCTGTCGGATATAACGGCGCAATATTAAAATATAACCCGACAATTTCTAATATCAGCTCTGACGGGGAAAATAATACTGCAGATAACATTACATTGTATCAAAATTATCCCAATCCGTTTAATCCGTCTACAGTTATTCGTTATTCGTTAATCGAAAATAGTTTTGTTACATTGAAAGTATATGATATACTAGGTAATGAAATTGCAACTCTTGTTAACGAAAAACAGAACCCGGGATTTTACAACTATCAACTATCAATTGTTAATTATCAACTCTCAAGCGGGATTTATTTTTATAAACTTACAGCAAGCGGCTATTCGGTTACCAAAAAAATGGCAGTAATAAAATAGTATCAATGATAATTGGTTAATTGGTTAATTGGTTGGTTAATGGTTGGTTGGTTAATTGGTTAATTGGTTGGTTGGTTGGTTGGACAGCTGATTACTGAAATTTAAGATAAAGGACATATCATAAAAATACATCACTTTTTTCAACTTTTAACTTTC
>CAYNTN010000116.1:0-15075 GCA_964399995.1 uncultured Ignavibacteriaceae bacterium | reverse complement strand
AATATGAGTAAACGACCTATATCTTTATCATCGCTGGGTTACATTTAATTTGATTTAAATGCGGTGCCAAAGCGTTCAAAGCGAAAGGTATTGACATTGAAAAATCTTTTGATTATACTTGCGTGCCATTAAGAAATTAATGGTTTTTAGACCTGAAAGGAAAAGAATATGAAGAAACCCCCCAAGAATTTTACTAATCATTATTTTTTACTCACTTTACGGAAACTGATAAAGAATCTATAAGTTTCTACTTTAATTCTTTAACTTATCAATTACTTGTATTTACTTGTTGCAAGGCGATGTTTGATATGAGAAAAATGAATTAAATGAAGGTGAAATAGAATTATCTTGTAAAAGTATAGAGGAACGAAGTAGGAAGACGATGAACGACTACGAAAACAACGAGTAAGATTAAGAATAAATAATTGTACTAAAGATAATGAAGTATAAAACATGTCGGAAGATATATCTAAGACAAGTACGGATACAAAGAATAACAGAAAAAGCAATATATTCCAATTTTTAAAAAAAAATTTAAAAAAATAATATCATGCCTACAGGAGACGGAATCCGTAGAAATATTGCATTAGTTTCTGAAACAGAAAGGACAAAATTTATAAATGCAATCTTAAAATTAGATACTACAAAACTTTTTGCAGACGGAGTTTCTTACTGGGATAAGCAGGAAGAAATTCATGTAAATGGGCATACACATGGTCTTGCCGTTCATGGAGGTATTGAATTCATTCCATGGCATAGAGCGCTATGCAATCATTTTGAAGATTTGCTACGCGAAGCAGACCCTGAATTGTCACTGCATTATTGGGATTGGACAACTGATCCACGTGTAGCTACCGGGGGAGGTGTAGCCTTATTTACAGCTATATTTATGGACAATGACACGGGAGAAGTAAGTCATTTGTTAAACAATTTTGAATCATCCGAGTCCGGTAGGCCTAAAATTTGGAGAAATGTCGGGGCAACTGCAGCAAATGCCGATGGTACACCTAACCTTTTAAATGATACCTCCATTCTAAGTGGTGCTGATAATTTTGCAACTTTCGCCCAACGTGTAACAGATGCTCATGATAATACGGCTCATAGTTATATTGGGGGTACTATTTCCAATCCACATTATTCATTTCATGACCCATTTGTTTTTCTTCTTCATTCTAATCTTGACCGTCTGTGGGCAAAGTGGCAAACCGACCCTGCACATCCAGAGCGATTAACTGCAGCAGGAGCTTACTCTGGTGTTAGTCCTGATGATTCAAATAGTCTCATTAATGATAACATTGATCCTTGGGCTGGCGGAACCGGTCTTGAACCTTGGACTTCTGATCCAACAAAAAGGACAATTGTAAAATATACCGATTTATCGATAATTATTCCTCGCTGTTATGATACCAATCAAAGTAATTTTTATGCATCTGAATCAGAGAATCCGTTAAACGCTGCTACTAATAGATACCGTATTGATTTTAACAGTGTACCCGAAGAAGAGACAACTTGGCGAGCCGCGGTCATAAAAGTTTACTCCTGCTCCGACGTCACATTCAGAGTTCAGGCAGGGACAGAACCTGCTTCACCGTTTGGTATTGTATTTCCACCCTTGGGTTTGGCAATAGCAGAACACGATCCACAGTCAACACATGCCTATTCGGAAGCTCGAATATGGTTCAGCTTTACCGCAGGCGCGGTTGGAACTGCTCCTCAGGCGCTTGGCCCAATAAACACAGTGATTGAATGTGTTGAAACTGGTCAAACTTTTAATTTTGAACTCAATGCTGATACAATTCATCGCCCAACAGTTGCCGTTCAACTGGTGTTAGATCAGTCTGGCAGTATGAGTTATCCGGCTGGATCCTCAGGCTTAACACGGCTGCAGGTCCTAAAAGATTCAGCAACATTATTTGCAAATCTCATTCAAAAAAATAATGGCATAGGATTAATACGCTTTGATGATGATGCTTATGCTCCGACTGATGCTACCTATGGTGGAATGGTTATTACTATTGTGAGTAGTGATGCCTTTGGCGATGCAACAAAAACTACGGCTCGGTCACAAATTGTTCTACATGGAGCTCATGGGAACACTTCCGTAGGTGATGGAATTGAAATGGGAAGACTACAATTAGATGGAATTGCTGCTGGAGCTTATGACGGAAAGGCAATGATTGTCTTTACGGATGGATTACAAAACCAGCCAAAATCTATTGAAGAAGTATCCTCTTCTATAAATGATCAAACATTTGCCATTGGATTAGGTACCGAAACACAAGTCAATACACTTGAATTATACAATATAACACAGGGTTCGGGAGGATATTTACTATTATCAGGGTTAATTTCTTCGAATGTTGATGATTTATATCGAATGCAAAAATTCTTTATGCAGATATTAGCTAATGTAACCAATACTCAAATTATAAAAGATCCTTCTGGATATATCAATGCCGGCAACAAAATAAAAATACCTTTTAACATTTCTACACCCGATATTAATTGTAGGATAATTATGCTTAGACAATATCCATTCGTAATACTAAGTATTGAAGCACCTGATGGACAAGTAATAACAGCAGCTAACGCTGCTTCTTATAATGTTGTATTCGATACCAATAACTCTGATACTGTTACTTGCAGCTTTGGATTACCTGTCGTTAAGGACGCTACAAAAAATCATAGCGGCACATGGTATGCAATTCTCGAAGTTGATGATGTATTATACAAACGATCAATATCTCAGCATGAAAATGTAAACCAGGAGATAAAAATAAAAGGCTCTACATATTGTGTTAGCATTCATTCCTATTCAAACCTTAAAATGCAAGCGCGGTTAGACCAATCCGGAATGGAACCCAGTAGCAGTCTTAATGTACATGCAATGCTCACTGAATATACAGTGCCATTAACAAGAGCAAATGTGACAGTTCGGATAACCTTCCCCGATCATTCAGTAACTACTTTAGAATTAACAGAAACAGAGCCAGGTACGTATTCGGGGGGTATAATTGCTTCAATGGCAGGAATCTATCATTTTCACTTAATAGCTACTGGTGTTGATTATAAAGCAAAACCTTTTACACGTGAACAGATATTTACTGGAGCTGTATTTCTTGGAGGAAATAATCCTAAAGGGTTAGTATCATATGGTGAAAGTGAGGGAGGACTTTTTGGAAAAGATCCAAAATGTTGTAGCCAACTATTAAGAATTTTTTGGATTGCAGCGATACTATTATTTTTAATTTTAATAAGCCTATATTTTAAATTATGAATATTACCGAGGTTAGCGTTAACTAAATTTCTAATCTTGCTTACTATCTTTGTAATATGCGAAAAAATTCTGATGCCAATTTTTGTCTATTGAAGAGATTTTTCCGAAAGCCATTTCAAAATATTTTTGGGAGGATAAACGAGGTCAATGAATGCTTTTTAGATGCAACTATGTTACATTAATTATCAGTCAAATGCACTTCAAGATATTAAACAAAAAAAATTGACAAAAGATTAAATTTGCATTACTTACGATAAATAAGGGATTTTAAGATATCGGTGATTCTTAACTTCCGTACCGACATTATAGAAGGAAATTTCTAAAATATAATCAGGGGGTTGTTTTTTATATTGTATTTAATTAAATAATTTATTAGGGCCCCCAAATTCTAGGAAGCAAATAAGCATTCGTTATGTCTTCTCAAATTAAAGGTAATGGCCCTCAAAATTCCTCGGACCCGTATCCAGAGCAGAACCCTGCTGCGTCCAAAAGTAATTCCATAGAAATTCCTCAAATTACTCTACCAAAAGGCGGCGGTGCCTTAAAAAATATTGACGAGAAATTTGAAGTCAATGCCGCTAACGGGACTTCCTCTTTTTCTATTCCGATTCCAATGACAAAATCACGAAGCGATTTTATACCTTCTCTTGTACTGTCTTATAATTCAGGAGCCGGTAATAGTGAATTTGGTTTGGGATGGAATCTTTCTCTTCCTGCGATTCAAAGAAAAACTGATAAACAACTTCCAAAATATTTCGATTCAGAAGAAAGTGATATATTCATGTTTAGCGGTGTCGAAGATCTGGTTCCGAAACTTAATCAGGATACTGAAGGGAATTGGAATGTAGATAACAGACCTATTGGAAATGATTTTGAAGTTAGAAGATATATCCCGAGAATCGAAGGCGGCTTTTCAAAAATTGAAAGAATTAAACCTTCAAATCAGAATTACTTTTATTGGAAAGTTACATCACGGGATAACGTAACTACTTTCTTCGGACTTTCCGAAAATTCGAGGCTATCGGATCCCGATAATCCCAACAGAGTTTTCAAATGGCTGCCTGAGCTTAGTTATGATGATAAGGGAAATTGTATCCAGTATGAATATTCAGATGAAGACTTGGTGAATGTTCCTGTTGCAGTTCATGAAAAAAACCGGCACGAAGGAAGATTGAAGTTTACAAATAAATATCTTAAGAAAGTCCTTTACGGGAATAGGAATGCTTTTTATAATAATGTTCATCCTTTCAACCCGGTTTCCCCATCAAATCCGGAATATTTCTTCGAAGTCGTTTTTGATTATGGTGAACATACTAATCAAGATAACCCTTATACAGTTAGTAATGCGTGGACTTGCAGATATGATTCTTTCTCCGATTATCATTCGGGCTTCGAGATCCGAACAAACCGATTATGCAAACGTATTTTGCTGTTTCATAATTTCAGGGAACTAAATGACGGTATTTATCCTGCACATTATCTGGTAAAGTCTCTCGACCTTCACTACAAATGTTTTAATAATACTGATGCTACACCAGAAGATATCAGAAATGCCGAAGTAGAAATTTTGCAGGCTGTTGAATCTGTCAGTTACAAAAAAAATCCTGATGGAATCTATGATAAGAGAAGCCTGCCGAAAATTGAATTTGGTTATCATGAACTGAAATGGAATAGGGTGGTTCAAAATATTTCTCATGAAAATATTGTAAATGCACCGACAGGAATTACCGGCGGATATCAGTGGATCGATTTTTACGGAGAAGGAATATCGGGAATTTTTACGGAACAAGCAGATGCCTGGTATTATAAATCTAATCTCGGAGATGGAAATTTTTCTATTGCTCAGAAAGTAAGTTCGAAGCCATCATTCAATGGAATGTCGAACGGGACTCTTCAAATGCAGGATCTAAATGCTGACGGAAGGAAATTTATTGTAAGTACACAGCCGGGAGCTCAGGGATATTTTGAAATGAATGAAGATGAAGAGAGTAATTGGAAAAGGTTTACCCCTTTCGAAAAAATTCCCAATGTAAATATTCGAGATCCGAGAACAAAATTTATTGACTTAAATGGTGACGGAAAGCCGGAGGTTCTCGTTGACGAAGATAATGTTTTTATCTGGTATCCATCGGAAGGAATAACCGGATATGATTCACCTGAGTTATTTCAAAAGCCATTTGATGATGAAGAAGGTCCGAGAATAGTTTTCGCAGATAAAGAGCAGACTATTTTTCTTGCCGATATGAACGGTGACGGAATGACTGATATTGCAAGAATCCGCAACGGGAATATTTCCTACTGGGCAAATATGGGTTATGGGAAATTCAGCGCTAAGATCACAATGAAGTATTCCCCTTTATTTGATTCCGAAGATGACTTTACTCCTTCACATCTTCATTTATTCGATATCAGCGGAACCGGCGCAACTGATATTATTTATACGGGAAAAAATAAATTAAGCGCATGGCTTAATCTCAGTGGTAATTCATGGAGTGAAGGTTTTATAATTTCAAACTTTCCTTCATTGGAAAAGCCGAATGAATTAAGTGTAGTTGATCTCCTTGGTAATGGAACCGGCTGTCTCGTTTGGTCTTCACCGCTTCCAGCGAACAAAGAAACGCCAATGAGATACATTGATTTAATGGGAGGAGAAAAACCTTACATACTTTCAGCATATAAAAATAACCTCGGCAAAGAAACTAAAATAAAATATAAAAGCTCAACTCAATATTATCTCGAAGATAAAGTAAATGTAAAGTACTGGATTACTAAACTTCCATTTCCCGTACAATGTGTATGCGAAACAGAAGTCACTGAAGAAATTACAGGAGTCAAATTCAAAAGTAAATACAGCTATCATCACGGTTACTATGATTATCATGAAAGAGAATTTCGTGGATTCGGAAGGGTAGAGCAAACGGATACAGAAACCTATGATGATTATATCATAAGTGGAACTAGACATATTACCAATCGTGAATTATATGAACCTCCAATTCTGACTAAGACATGGTATCATACGGGAGCATTTTTTAATAAAGAAAAAATTCTTGATCAATTTAAGCATGAGTATTTTGAGAATACAAGCTTCGAAGAATATCATTTACCTCAACCGGAATTAGAAGAAGGCTGGACATCCCAGGAATACCGTGAAGCATTGCGCGCATGCAAAGGAATGGTTTTAAGACAGGAAGTTTATTCACAGGACGGGAGTGATAAAGAAAATTTCCCATACACAGTTGCAGAGCATAATTGTTACATTGATAAAATTCAGCCGGCATCAAACAAAAGGTTTGCAGTATTCATTGTAAAAGAAAGTGAAGCTGTAACGTATAATTATGAACGAAACCCTATTGACCCGCGAATTGCTCACACACTTAATCTGGAAATAGATGAGCTGGGGAATATTCTACAATCTGCATCTGTAGTTTATGGAAGACAGGTCACAGATAATGATTTACCTCCGAGGGTCATCGAAGAACAAGAAAAAATTCATATAATTTATACAAAAAATAATTTCACTAACGATATTGATAATGATAATTCATACCGGCTACGTGTCCCATGTGAAACTATTGCCTATGAACTCACCGGGATTTTTCCAATCCAAAATTATTTTAATTTAGATCGATTAAGAAATGGATTTACCGAAGCAAATGAAATCGGTTATGAAGAAACAGCGACAAGAGGGTCAATTCAAATAAGAAGAATTGAACACCAAAGAATTTTATATTATCATAATGATTTAACACATGCGCTTCCGCTTGGACAGCTTCAATCACTCGGACTACCTTATGAAACATATCGCTTAGCATTTACTGATCCATTGATTCGAAGTATTTATGCTCCCCCCGGATTGCCATCCAGAGTTGATAATAGTATATTGCGCGATAATGGTTATACTCACTCAAATATTTACAAAACCAGTGGACTTTTTCCTTTAACTGACGATGACAATGAATGGTGGATTCTCTCAGGGAAAGTTGTTTATCCAACAAATCCTGAAGATCATTTTTATCAGCCCGAAAAATATATAGACCCTCTAGGGAGCGATACAAAAGTCTTTTATTATGACGATTATAATTTTTTTATTAACAGTACCGAAGATGCAATAGGAAATACAGTTCACATCAATGAGTTCGATTTCAGAACTCTTGCTCCCATAAAAGTAACAGACATAAATGACAACACTTCTGAAATCGCAATAGATATTCTCGGAATGCCCGTTGGAATGTGTGTCAGCGGAAAGAACGGAGAAGGTGATAATCTTGATGGTTTTGTTACAGACCTTACACAAGTTCAAATAAATAACTTCTTCGATACACCTGAAACTCATGGAGCAACTTTACTCGGTAATGCAACTTCAAGATTCATTTATGACTTCAGCAGAACGAATGTTATTACTTCAGCTGCTGCGACTATAGTAAGAGAAGAACATTTACATGAATTTGTTGATAATGAATTAATTACAAATGAAGATTCTCCGGTTCAGTTGAGTTTTGAATATTCCGATGGATTCGGGAAAGTTGTTATGAAGAAAGTTCAGGCAGAACCTGGTCTTGCTAAACAGCTTGATGCTAATAACATTGTAATTGAAGTTGATACAACTCCAAATCTCAGATGGGTGGGCAACGGCAGAACAATCTTCAATAACAAAGGCAAGCCGGTAAAACAATTCGAACCATTTTTTAGTGTTACTCACAAATATGAAGATGAAGATGCATTGGTGGAAATCGGTGTAACGCCTGTGATGCATTACGATTCTGCAGGAAGATTGATAAAGACAGAACTTCCGAATGGGACATTTTCAAAAGTTGAATTCGACAGTTGGAAGCAAAAAGACTTTGATACAAATGATACTGTTGAACAGAGTGAATGGTATAGAATAAGAATGACCGGCTTATTGAGAACAGATAGAAAAGAACATAAAGCTGCAGTTAAAGCAGCTGCTCACTATGATACACCGACTGTTAATCACTTCGACTCTCTCGGAAGAAATATTTATTCATTGGCCCATAACAAGTATGTCAGTTATTTCGAGGGCCGGAGACTAATTGATGAGAAATATCATACATTTATTAAATTAGATATCGAAGGCAATCAAAGGTCTATAGAAGATGCGAGAGAAAATACAGTAATGAGTTATGAGTATAGCATGCTTGGAGAAGTGTGTAAGCAAATCAGTATGGACGCAGGAACGCGGTGGATAATCAGTAATGCAATGGGTAAGCCGGTCAGGAAATGGGATCAACGAAATTATACATTCGAATTTTACTACGATGACCTTCACAGACCTACGGAATCCATTGTAAAAGGCAGAGATGTTGACGGAATTATTCTAAATAATATTTATGATAAAATAATTTATGGTGAAAATCTTTTGCTGCCTGACAGAACAAATGAAGCTGAACTTCAGGAAAAGAATATTTTAGGTCAAGCTATAAAGCATTTTGACACTGCAGGGCTGGTTGAAACTCCGGAATATGATTTTAAAGGTTCTCCGAAAAGTATTAAACGTCGTTTGACAATAGACTATAAGAATGTGGTTAATTGGACTGTAGCAAATTTGGAAGTTAGTCTTGAAGATGAGAGTCATAGCCATACTTTCACTACAAGGATGGATGCACTCAACCGGATCAAAAAACAAATTGCACCGGATGATAGTATCATCACTCCTCATTATAATAAAGCGGGTGTACTAAAAAGTGAAGAAGTCAGACAGGATAGAAGGGATTCAACCTACATCAGAAACATTGACTATGATGAAAAAGGACAGCGTACAAAAATCATTTATGGAAATGATGTAGTGACAACATTTGTATATGATGAAAAAACTTTCCGGATAAAAAATATACAAACCCAAAAGGATAATTCTTTTTTACAAAATTTATATTACACATACGATGCTGTTGGAAATATCACGCATATAGAAGACCACGCTATACCAACCATATTTTATAATAATTTTACAATAGAGCCGGTGAGTGAATATACTTATGATGCGTTGTACAGATTAATTGAAGCGACAGGCAGGGAATGTCATGAATCACTGATTTACGGCGACAAAGATAACTGGGATGATGACAAGTTTAAAAAACAGTATCCAAACAGAGACCCGATGAGGATGAGAATTTATACGCAACGATACAAATATGATAAGGTGGGGAATATAGAAAAAATGGGACACTCGACTGCCGATGGTACAGGACAATGGATAAGAGATTATAACTATGAAACTACGAATAATCGTTTGACTTCAACTCAAGTGTCTGAGAACGGAAGATTACAAAGATATACTTACGATTCGCATCCATACCACGGGTATATTACTTCAATGCCTCACCTTCAGGTAATGGAATGGAATTTCAAAGAAGAATTGTCGGCGACTTCATCTCAACGAAGAACAGATGGAGGGAAACCTGAAACAACTTATTATCAATATGACTCTGAAGGACAGCGTGTGAGAAAGATAACAGAAAATAGTTCTGATCCAAATGACTCTCCTACTAAAAAAGATGAAAGAATTTATATCTCAGGTTACGAAGTGTATAAACAACACAGCGGACCGAATGCGAGTTTAGAAAGAACTACTCTTAGCTTACTCGATAATGGTCACAGATTCGTATTGATAGAAACAAGAATAGACGACGGATCGGATGAAAAATTAGTTAGATATCAATTCACAAATCATCTCGGCTCTGCGTGTCTTGAATTAAATGAAAGTGCTGACGTAATCACCTATGAAGAATATCATCCTTACGGGACAACAGCTTACCAGGCAAAAAACAGCAGTATCAGGTCAGCTGCAAAAAGATACAGATATACAGGAATGGAACGTGATGAAGAGACGGGATTGAATTATCATAGTGCGAGATATTATGTGCCGTGGCTGGGAAGATGGGTGAGTGCTGATCCGGTGGGGATTGGAGATGGGTTGAATTTATATAACAATTCACACGATAATCCTAATAGTTTTAAAGACAAAAGTGGAACTCAAGCATTATTATTTCCGGAAGCAAATACTAATCCGTTGTTAACAAATACACCTCCAATTGTATCTGATTTTCGAAATATGAGCGGACAAGAACAATTGAATCCTCAGCAAAGTACGGTTCCTTCAGTTTTGCAGCCATCCTCTGGAGTAAGAGTAACATCTCAGAGAGAAAATTCATCTCGGCAACCTGCTCATCGAACTACAAATCAACCTGAACATGTATTTGGAATGAATTTACCTTTTCCGCCGAATGTCCAGCTTCAACTTGAAATGGAAAATCATGTTAGTCCGTTTCATGGAACTCTCTTTTCAGGGAATGATCATGTGCGAATGCTGGTAGACGACTATTTAAATCGTGGTCATTCTTACAATCGAAGTGCTACAGTACATCAAGCATATAATTTAGTGTGTGAACATCGTAATGACTCTACCGAGGCATCACTTGATTTAGACCAAGCTGCAGCAGACCACTATCTACAAGCGAGAGATCAGGTCTTTAACGGTCCATTAACTCCTTTTGTAATGGTTCCAGCTATGATCTTAGCTGTTCCCGGCTATGAGTTGCTTAAGGTCGCTGGAGTTAGGATTAGAACTGGACCACAACCACCTTCAGAGCCAAGTTTTCTATCCGTTCGATGGGGTTTTACAGGAATCTTGGACGGAATGCTTGATTGGGCTATCGTTTTCTCTGATGGCTTTTCTGCTTCTGCTGGAAACCATTGAGTTTGGATAAAAACCTGATAAAAATGAAATTACTAAAGACGAAAGCGATGAATTTAGGGGATAAGTTCTAAGTGAACTTTGACTTGAACCATTTAAGCACATAGTAAATATAAAAACACCATCTTGTATAATTTTCCTATGCGTTTTATGTTTCTATATTTTTCTATATAGTTAAATTACTAAATCTAAAAATTTAATAGTCTAAAAAATCCTAATATAATGGCTAAAAATAAAATCACACCAATAGGAATAGTCGTTTCGACACAAACCAAGCAGCCCATAGAAAACCTTCGCATTGAAGTATGGGATAATAATATGGTTATTAATGAATTGCTGGGGACGGCGGTGACTGACGCATCGGATAAGTTCGAGTTGCTCATTGATTGAACCAAATTAGGCACATAGCAAACGTAGAAATTTTATCTTAGTTTTCCCTGTGTGTTCTATGTTTCTATGTGTTTAAAATATTAAATTTAAGAATTCTGAATAATTTAAAATCCTAATACCATGGCTAAGAACAAAATCACACCAAAAGGAAAAATCGTCTCGACGCAGGGCAAGCAGCCAATAGAAAACCTTCGCATTGAAGTATGGGATAATAACATGATCTTTAATGAATCACTGGGCTCAGCAGTGACGAATGAAGAGGGGAAGTTCGATGTGAGCATTTATTGAACCACATAGGCACATAGCAAACATAGAAATATTATTTTTGTTTTAATTTCCCTATGTGTGTTCTATGTTTCTATGTTGTTAAAATACAGAATTTTAAAATATTAATAATCTAAACTCATATTATCATGGCTAAGAACAAAATCACACCAAAGGGAATAATCGTTTCAGCACAGACCAAGCAGCCCATAGAAAACCTTCGCATTGAAGTATGGGACAATAATATGACCATCAATGAATCGCTGGGGAAGGCAGTGACTGACGCATCGGGTAAGTTCGAGGTGATATTCGATAAGCAATTTGCGGAGATCATCTATGATAAGATGCTTTTCCTTTATTTTAAAGTTTTTCGGGACGGTGAGCAAGTTGCTGATACGAGAGACAATATGGTGTGGAAGCATGAAGGAGAAATCATTATTGAGTTGAATGAAGAAAAGAAAACTGATGAGCAGAAGAAGCCTGATGAGCAGAAGAAGCCTGATGAGCAGAAGAAACCTGATGAGCAAAAGAAACCTGATGAGGAGAAGAAACCTCCGCTTATGACAGGTGAATTTACTGTTACCGGTAGAATCACTACTGATGCTAAAAGTCTTCAGTCTGATTTAAGAGTTCAGATTATAAATCAAGGGTTATTCGATAAGGGAATAGAGTTGGGTAAATTCGAAGTTGATAAAGAGGGAGCATATAAAGGAACAATTAAAATAAAAGACAAATCACCAACCCTGGTCGCAAATGCTGTGGATAAGGATGGAAATATATTGGCTTCATCAATGACTATATTTGAAGTTAAGGAACCGATTGTATTAGATATTTTTATTCCCGGACCAATTGTAAAGCTCGTGCCGGAATACGCTGATATGATGGAAAAGATTACACCTCTTCTTGATGGCAAACCTATAGAGAGTTTGAATGAAGTCCAGTTACAATTATTAGCAGGTAAAACCAATTTATTGATAGACTCCATAAGAATTTTTCAAACTGCAATTGATATTTCGAATAAGGAAAAGATATCGTCAGAACTGCTTTATGGATTATTCAGAAAAGATACTCCGGCAAATTTAAAAGCACTTGCTGAAACAACATCCGTTGACCTCAGGCAAAAGATTGCAGAAGCAGTCAATGAAAATATAATAGGAAAGCAAGATGAAAAGAATGTATCGGCAATTTTAGAAAAACTGCAAAGAGTGGCGGTGAAAGAAGTTCTGAATGAACCTTTGATTGAAGGCGGAGCTAAATATAATGAGCTGCTCAAGTTATCGGGAGTATCAGATTCGGTTACAGAAAAATTTGTTGAGGCAATTAAAAAAAATGACGGAACTGTCGAAGAATTTTGGAAAAACCTTCCTGGGGAAGAAAGCGGCATAAGTCCCGAAGATGCAGAGAAATTGAAATTCAGTGTGCAGACCGGCTCTCTTTCACTTGGCAGTTTGGCTATAGCGGAGAGCCTACAGACTTTGAAGAATGAAGGAAAGATTTCGGATATAAAAGACCTTGCAAGCTGGGATAAAGAAAAGTGGCTCGAGCATATTGATAAAGTCGGGAACAAAAACGGAAGTGTTATTCCTGAAAATGTTCCCGGGGAAAGCGAAGAAGAAAAAAAGAAAGCTTATGCAAAAGCAATGAGCCGCATAATCGAGCAGGCATATCCAACTGAAGTCATCGCAGCTAAGATCAGTAATGATAAAAGTCAGCCTTTTAAAGCCTTCTCTGAATTTTCAAAGGTCAATCTGGAATTCCAGTTGGGGGAAACGAGAATTGAAAATTACCTAAAAGATAATAAAGATGCTTTGAAGAATATAAAAGCGGAAGAGCAAACAAAATTTGTTTATGATCTTAAAGTGCTTCAGTTACAATATATGCTTTCGCCTGGTTTTGAAAAATATGATTCAATTAAGATATTACAAAATATGAATATCAAGTCTTCCACGGATGTAATAAATATGTCCTCGAAGAAATTTACGGACGAATATGTCAAGAGTGGTGGTACGAAAGTAATGGCAGATGTTGTAAGAAATATATCAGACAGCAATATGGCAGTAATGCAAAATTTGATGGTTACTTACGGTGTAGATTCTAAATTACAATTTTTAGTAACGTCACCCGAAAAAGCAAGTGAATTAAGAAAAAGCCACTTTAATGGTTCAAGGAAACCACACTTCGATGATTTAAGAAAGGCTGTCTTCGGAGGGGATCCTAACCTTGAAACTCTCTTTGGCTCGCAGGATTTTTGTGAATGTAAACATTGTAAGTCTATTTATGGGCCAGCTGCATATTTAGTTGACCTTCTGCAATTTTTAAAGAAAGGAAATGCAAGCAATGATCGAAATGCACAGGAGATCCTGTTTGAAAGAAGACTGGACATCTGTAATATAAAACTTAATTGTGAAAATGCGCATACTGCTTTGCCTTACATAGATCTTATTAACGAAATATTTGAAAATGCCATATACCAAATATCGGGAAATCCACTTGGTAATTTCTCTTACCAAACTGAAGGAACAACTGAAGAGTTATTAGCTCATCCTGAGCATATTAGAGAAGTTGTTTACTCATGGATAAGAAACAATACTGTTTACCCATGGTCACTTCCTTTCGATCTTTGGACAGAACAGGCGAGAGTCTATCTTGCACATTTAAAGCTTCAGCGATACAAAGTTATAGATGCATTTTACAACGGGCCAATTGAACAATACTTAAACAATGTTGATGCAGTTAATGAGATTCTAAAACTTACACCAAAAGACCGTGATATAATTTTGGGGACTGTAACAGGAATAGGGACAAGCCCGGCTGAACTTCTTGGATTAAGAGCCGGATCAAATATTGTCCAGGAATTACAAAATGCGGATAAGTTTTTGCAATATTCCGGATTGGAATATCAGGATTTGAAAGACCTGCGTAAGAGCTGGTTTATAAATCCAAACGGAAGCATGGACTTTAAATTTGATGAAGGGAAGGAATGCGATATCAATCATGCAGAAATAACGAGTGCATCTGAAGGGATGTTTATGAAAATTATGCAATTCACAAGGTTAAGAAAAAAACTTGGCTGGACAACAAGAGAATTGGATATTGCTTTAAGAGCTTTGAATGTAAGCTTAATTACGTCCGAGGTTCTCCTTAAATTATCACATGCAGTTCGGTTAAATGAATATATAAAGCTTCCGATTCACCAATTGTTTTCACTTTGGGGAAATATTTTTACAGGACATATAAATGATGGAAGCGATGAGAAGTCTCCTTATGAATTACGATTCCTTAACAAGGCTGTTTTAAATCCTGTGGATACGGCATTTAATTTAGATTCCTCATTAACGGAATTGGCATCTACAAGCAATACAATTACAGGACATTCTGCTACAATAAAAGCCGGTTTAGGCATGTCAAATTCTGATTTTGAATTACTACT
>CAYNTN010000115.1:0-15197 GCA_964399995.1 uncultured Ignavibacteriaceae bacterium | reverse complement strand
AATCTTATTAATCTTATAAATCTTATGAATCTTACAAATCTTATGAATCTTAAAAATTTATCCTGTTTACTTTTTCAAGCGATTTTGTTACTACAATCTGAGGAAGAGGAGCATACCCCAAATCCTTTGCAAATTTTTCTCCGTCGCTCATTGCCCAGACTAAAAACTCTTTCAGTGTTTTTCCTTTATTTGCATCTTTTTGCTTTTCATAAAGCAAAATGTATGTGTAACTCGAAATCGGATATGATTCCTTTCCCTTTGCATTTGTAATGGACTGCCGTAAATCATCAGGCATCTCATTCACTGACTGCTCAGCTGCCTTTGTCAATGACTCTAAATTAGGAGAAATAAATTGTCCTTCCTGATTTTTGACATTTGCATATTTCAGACTGTTCTGAAGAGCGTATATTAACTCTACATAACCGATTGAATATTCAAGCTGTTTTACCAACCCTGTTACTCCCTCGTTTCCCTTTCCTCCTTGCCCAACAGGAAATTTGACATCTTTTGCCACTCCTACATTCGCTTTCCATTCCGCGTTTACTTTTCCAAGATAGTCTGTGAAAACAAATGTAGTACCGCTTCCGTCTGTCCTGTAACAAACTATAATTTCCTTATCCGGCAAATTCACATCCGGATTTTCCTTTTGAATCGCAGGATCATTCCATTTTTTGATTTTTCCCATATATATTCCTGAAATTGCCTCCGGTGTTAAATTAATATTCTTGTCAACTCCGGGAATATTATAAGTTAATACAACCGAACCTATAACAGTTGGAATATGAAGTATGCTGTTATTATTCTTGGAATTAGCTTTCTGAATTTCTTCATCACTCATCGGGCTGTCAGATGCACCAAAGTCAACAGTCCCCTCAGTAATTTGCTTTACCCCGCCTCCGCTGCCTATAGATTGATAATTTATTTTAGCATCTTTGTTAATTTTTGAATATTCATTAAACCATTTTGAATAAATAGGATATGGAAATGTAGCACCGGCACCATTGATCTGCCCTCCGGGTTTGCTTACTGTGACATCCTTTTTATTACCGCAGGAAATTAATGTAATGGAAAGTAAAATTACGATTATGAATCTTGTCATTAGTGTTCTGATTTGATTTTTATTTTTTCAAAAATACCTAAATTATGTATTAACCGGTGTTAAGAAATTGTAAAGACAGGAAAAATTTTTAACTCTTGAGGACATTGATCTAAGTATGAATTTTTTGATCTGCCTTATTTAACCGCATTAGTTGTCTTATAGAGGTGAGATGACATAGCACCACTACAGGTACAATAAACCCCGGAAGCAAAACAAAAGGAAAATAAAATACCGCAACATTCGGCTGGTCAAATGCAAATTGCTGAAATGGAAAAGGAGCGGAAAGTACTGCATTAGTTACTATGTTTAATACCAGTCCAAGACATACAATATTCCAGATTAAAATTATTTTCCTGCTAATGATTTTTTTTGTGAATCCAAAATAAGCTGCAAACGGAGCCGAAAGTCCGGCAAGTATATCAAAATTTCTTCCTTCGAATGTCATAAGCTCAGGTACATATCCTTCTTTATATAACATGAATAGTACAATCTCGACCGGTATTCTTACTGACTGCAGATATGTCATCTTTTCCAAACTAAAACCATCTAAAAACTTCCTTCCCTTATTTGTTACAAAAAGTATTATTATCAAAATAACAGCCGGTCCGACCAGTAATAAGAATCTTGGAGGAGCTGATTTTGTATCAGTATAAAATTCTGAATATCCGATGATACTCTGTATAAATAACCATATCAGAACTATGAATAAGACAACAACAGACCTGTTTGCTGCAATGTAAAATAAATAGACAGTCAGAAATGTTGTTAAAATGAAAATGTTAGTTATGCTGTTTGGTAAATTGTCAATCATATTTGCTAAAGTTTTGCCGCTACTTAAGAATTATTCCTAATTCTTAATTTCTAATTTCCTATTTTAAATTATTCCCCCTTCATTTACTGTTATCTCTGAACCTTCAGCTAACAATACTGAAACCGGCTTTTCATTTTTTAAAAATTTAAATTCAGATCCGTAAAGCTTTCCGAAATCAGCTTCTATTTTATATTCCAAAACTTTGTATTCATTCCATCTTTGATGCTCAACTCCGTATTCTGAAGTCTTAGAATTTCTGAGTTTTGTATAACCCCAGTAATGCTCCGTAATAAATTCAGCTTCACTCCCGGCTTCAATTTCTTTATCAGATGTCCCGGAAATAACCTCAATGGAATTCCACTCATCTTTTTTCCAGCTGTATTCTATTCTCATATTATTTTCAAAAATTTTCCATTCATGTTTCATCGGCATTGCTTCGTAATTTTCGCCATAAATCTTATTTGCAATGAATGCTATGGCTGACTTTGGAACTATTTCCTTGATAAAAACTACTCCCCTCTTCCATTGATTTGTATTTTTATCTTTATGCTTTACATAAAATCTGAGATTCACCTCTTCAAAATCAGTATGAAAAGGAATTTTAAAGCCTTTTATCCTTACATTTAAAAACATGAATCCGACCAAACTCACATAGCAGCTATTATTCCAGAGATCCAATTCAGTATTTACAGGAACATACTTTTTTAACACCCCGGATTCTGCCAAATAATTAACCATTACAAGCTTCCTCCACTCCGCCGATAAAAATAACTTATTCAATTTCAGATTTAATTAGTTCTGATTTAATTTATATATTTTTAAATATAAATGTTCTGCATATTTTTATAGTAAATGTACTTAACTATTACTGTTTCTTTAATTCATAAATTAAAATTAATTGAATTAATTTTAATTAAAGTTAATGAAAATTAGAGTGATTAAAAATTATGTTACTAAATACAATGACCCAATAATTCTTTTTGAAGGTGATTTAGTAAAATTAGGCGAGGAAGAGAAACAGATGAAATGGCATGGATGGATCAGAGCTTCCTCAGAAAATAATTCAGGATGGATTCCTAAAGATATTGTTGATTCTAAAGACGGAGTAACAGGAATTATTACAGCAGAATACTCTGCAAAAAAGCTAAGCGTAAATGCAGGTGAAGTCTTGACTTTGATCAAAGAGCTAAACGGATGGCTCTGGGTCAAAAATACTGTTTCGGGTGAAGAAGGCTGGATACCAAAGGAAAATGCTGAGGTAATATGAAGCTAATGATAAAGAAAATACCAATGCAGCTAAATTACAAGAAATACTTAACTTTAAATAATATCCATCAGTGATGATCACAAATAGAATATTTTTAAACCAGTTTACATTCAATAAGATTTACAAAATATTACATTATAAAATAGTTCGGAATATTATTTTTATTGTAACTACAACAAAGAGTAATATTCCTGATAATATTGAAAATCTTTGTATATTTTGAAACTGCATTTGAATTAATATAAATTTTGAAAAATTCAGACATCCTGTAATTAAACCCAATCAATCATATCATGAAATTAATTTTACAACTCTCAGTTTTTTTATTTCTTCTTTTTTCGGTTTCCCCAAACATAAATGCTCAGTGGTCCCAGAGTTCCGCCGGTTTAAACGGAGGAGACATTAAATGTATTTCAGTTACAGACGCCAATACATTTTATTCCGGAACAAATCAATACGGGATTTATAAAACAACAAATTTAGGAATAACATGGTCGCAAACATCTTTGAATAACAGAACAATTTATTCAATCTCTGCAAATAATAATTTTCTCTATGCCGGTACAAACTTATACGGTTTGTATATTTCTGCAGATAACGGAAATGTCTGGACACAGACTGCTTTGAACAGCCAGATTGTTTATGCAACGACTTTTTCTGCAAATAATATTTTAGCAGGTACAAACGAAGGAGTATATATTTCATCAAATAACGGAGCTTCATGGACACAGACTTCCCTAAACAACAGAGAAGTGTTTTCGCTATCGAAAAAGGGAAACAATATATTCGCAGGAACATCTGCTTTTGGAGTTTACATTTCAACAAACGGAGGAGCCAGCTGGTCACAAACTTCTTTAAACAACAGAGATATTTTATCAATGGCATCAGTAAGTAATTATATTTATGCAGGCACAAACGGAAACGGGGTATATTGTTCATCCGATGACGGTCTGTCTTGGGTACAGTCTTCGCTCACAAGTAATGTTGTCAACTCACTCACAATAAACGGAGTCAACACCTTTGCAGCGACTGACGGTGGACTTTTTATTGCTAATGAAAACAGCGGGACTTTTAGCACTTTCGGATTATCCGGACAGAATGTTAAATGCTTTAATACAAACGGTGTGGAATATCTTTCCGGATTACAAACTGGGTTATTACATTCTTCAGACGGCGGAAGTTCATGGAGTCCAAGTGAACTGCATAATTTGTCTTCTTATTGTCTTATAAATAACGGGACATTTATGTTTACCGGAACGGGCGGCTACGGGGTTTTTAGAAGCTCAAACAACGGAATAAACTGGACACAGACTTCATTAAACACTTTCAATATTCCTTCATTAGCTTATAACGGAAGCACAATATATGCAGGATCAGATAACGGAGTTTATAAATCTACTAACAACGGGCAGAACTGGATCCTGACACCGCTTGACAATGAGATCATCTTTTCATTGGCTGTCAACGGAGAAAATGTTTACGCAGGAGGAGGTTATGGTTTTCTTTCATCTACTAATGGCGGACTTAACTGGACACAGACAACATTCAATGAAATAGGACTTTCACTTGCATTAAAAGGAAATGATGTTTATGTCGGAACATACAACGGAATATTTTTATCAACTAACAATGCTGTGACCTGGACACCGACTTCGTTAAACAATGAATCCGTCAGGTCTCTGGCAATCAGCGGTAATACCATTGCCGCCGGAACAGACTATAACGGCGTGTTTATATCTACCAACAACGGAATCACCTGGAGTCAAACTTCATTAAACGATAAAGATATATACTCGGTGATAATTAATAATAATATCATCTATGCCGGAACATTTGAAAACGGGGTTTACCTTTCTTCTAATAACGGACAAACATGGTTTCAAAAAAATCAGGGATTAGGACCTGCTACAACCTATGGCCTGATAATATCTGATGGATTCATTTTTGCCGGGATTGAAGCAAATGCGGTTTGGAAAAGAAATGTTTCGGACATAATCGGAATAACGCAGTTAAGCAGCATCGTTCCTGTTTCGTTTTCATTGAAACAGAATTTTCCGAATCCTTTTAACCCTGTTACTTCAATTCAGTACGATTTAAATAAAAACGGATCTGTAAATCTTTCAGTTTTCGATATTACCGGGAAGCTAATGGAAACTTTAGTGAATCAAAATCAAACCTCCGGTACTTATGAAGTTACATTTGACGCTTCGGATTTTCCAAGCGGAGTTTATTTTTACAGATTATTAACAGCCGGAACCGGTGAAGTAAAAAAAATGACTCTTTTAAAATAATTTTCTAAATCACAAAATTTTATCATAATGGAAAAATTAATATTCCAAATATTGCTGCTTTTAATTTTTGTTTCGGGGGTAAAATCTCAATTAGTTCAAAGCAATTTTCAGGGAGTAATAGTCCCTCAGAATATTGCATCCGGAGGAACGACAAGACTTCCTTATATATTCAGAGCCACAGTCACAGGACTTGAGGCAAACTCAAAATACAGATATTATTCAAACGCATGCAGATATACTGATTTTGGAGGAACAAATTCAGGCGCAGGAAATCCGATATTTATAAACGGATCCAATTTCAGATATTCGACTTCCACCGGTTTGTCAACTGCTGGAGGTTATGATTCAATCTTTACCGATGCAGCGGGAAATTACACCGGATGGTTTGGGTTTGTTCATACCGGAAATGCAAGATTTACTGCCGGAAACTATGTGTATCCTACAATTACTCTGGACAGTGTAGGCAACGGATCCACAAAATACAGATTTGCATTGAGTGATTCAATATTGGTGCTTGGATTTTCCGATTCGGCAACAGCAACATCCGGGACCGGACTTTACGGAATATCACTTGCCAGTCCAAAAAATGTAATAGCAACTTATAATAATGTAAACGGAACAGGACGTCCGCTTTCCATGGTGTATGTTGAAAGTGACGGGATTGATACGACGGTAATGACTTCACTTGTTCAATATTATAAAGATAGTGTTGATTCGAGAAACGGAAGATGGGGAACAGTAATTCCTAATGTGCTTTCTGCAGGAGTAAGAAGAATTAATGTATTTAGATTAACAAATGCATCAATTGCAAATTTTCAGACAGACGACGACGGAGTCTGGCCGAGCGGTGTCAACACAGTTAATCCGCACGGAGGTTCCCTGAATCCTTTGAGGATGGACATTCAGGATGCTCCTTTGATAATTCAGGTTGGAAACTCTGTACCGGATAATTATTCTTTAGAGCAAAACTATCCGAATCCGTTTAATCCTGAAACCGTTATTCGTTATTCGTTAACCGAAAATCGTTTTACAACTTTGAAAGTATTTGATCCTCTCGGAAAAGAAGTAGCAACACTTGTAAATGAAAAGCAAAACGCAGGAATGTATGAAGTGAATTTTAATGGAAGTAAATTTGCCAGCGGAGTTTATTTTTACAAACTGGAGACGGGAAATTTTACAGATACTAAAAGAATGATTTTGATAAAATAAACCTCCGATAATTAAATCTGCATTTAAATAGGCTGACCATGAAATCAGTCTCTTTTTAAAGCATCTCAATAAGGTATTTTTTAAAACTTAGAAATACTATTATGATTCTAAAAAAAGCTAAGCGAAGGGTTTCAGAAATAATTACGTAAACTTTTTTGTTGATACTTCTCTTAAATTATACGCCTATTTATAACCTTACTTACTTAAGTTGACTGTTTTCTGATAAACCTGTAAGGTTTCTAAAATTTTTTAAGATTTTTAAATTTTTCTGAAATTATAACTTTTGGAATTAATGCAAATTTCTCAAGAAACCTGACAGGTTTATATCATTCGGTTAACTTGAATTACTTAAATAAAATCATTTTCATTGTCTTATTAAAATCAGCTGATATTAACTTATAAAAATAAACTCCGGAAGAAACTCCAACTCCCCTTTCATCTTTCCCATCCCATTCAACAGTAAAAGTACCTGCACTCTTATTTGTATTATTCACTAATGTCCGGATTTCATTTCCCAAAATATCATAAACTTTTAAAGATATGTTAGCTTGTACGGGCAATTCATATTTAATGATTGTTGACGGATTAAATGGATTCGGATAATTTTGCAGAAGATCAAAATTTTCAGGAATGCCGGTTTCATTATTTCCGGCTATACCTACAAGATTACTGAGACCGGGATAATCATGACCATAACGCAATACCCTGACAATTTCACCTCCTTGCGAATAGCTCCAGACAACTGTTCCGGATGAAGTTACTTCAAATAAATTTCCGCTTGTAGATTCTGAAATTATAGTATTTCCGTTAGGCAGTCTTTGGTTGCCGCCAAGATGGTTTGAATAAAATCCTGTAGCACTGTAGCTCCATACCGGTGAAGCAGGTGCGTAAGGAGTTCCCGGAGTATATGAATAATTTCCTGCACTGTCTACCGGCGGGACTAATTCAACGACCATTGAAGCATTTGTCCCTTCCCGGTTATTGAATGCCATGATGTTACCTCCGCCGGGAACACTGTCAGGAATCCAGATAGCACTGTGTACAACATTAAAAACCTGAGGACCTGTTGATCTGTAATTCGACGGACGTCCCCATCTGTAAAGCAAATCTCCGCCTTTCCCGCTGTTGCCCCCGGTGTGACCTGCAGCTTCTTCTGTCGTAGTGCTGTGATCAATCACATAGATTTCGTCGAGCTCATGTGATGAAAAAACAATCTGATCAAGCCTCTCATTATAACTAATTCCGTTTACATGCATCCAGTCACCCGATCCGGCGCTGCCCACATTTATGTCCAGTAATTCCGGATGGTCGGCTACAACACCATAATTCGCTTTAGTAGGATCATGATCCTGTATAAGATGATCCCAGAAATGCCATTTCCAGACAATAGTACCGCCGTTTGATCCGGAAGGCTGAACTTCTATTATATGATCCGGCCAGATCACTGCACTATGATTTAGTCCTGCAGCAACAGCCTGAGCAGCGGTTTTGACCTCCCAGGCAATCAGCAATACATTGCCGTTTGGCATAGGACAAATATCATGATGAGTCCTTACCGTATTTGAACTGTATGTATATTCCCATATCAGGCTTCCTGCCCATGAATATTTCTGGACAATACCGGCTGCTCCGCCTCCATTAATAGTAGAGCCGGTAGATACTGCCGGGCGCATTAATTCTCCTGTAGGCAATAAATATACCGAATATCCTCCGCTTCTTGTATGTGTCCAGAACTTAACCACAGTATTATTTATGTTCATTAAATTAGTTCTCGTTGAACTTGCAGTAAATAATGTATATCCGGGATATGCCTGTGCATGTATAAATTTTGTTATAATAACCGTTAGAAAAATTAAAATTAAACTTTGTGAAAATATTTTAATTTTTTTCATTGGCTTAAATTTGATTATTTAATAAATTTTTTATAATTATGAATATAGTTAAACTTATTTCAAAAGGATCATTTTTTTCGTGACGAAATTATCCTCTGTTTCAAGCTTATAAAAATATATTCCTGAGGGAACTGCTTTTCCGTTATCGTCAATTCCATTCCAGTATAATGAATAATTTCCTCCGCCTTGATATTGATTATTTACAAGTGAAGCCACTTCCTTTCCCAAATTGTTATATATCTTTAATGTAACAGCAGCGGACTTGTAAAGTGAGTATTCTATTTGAGTTGATGGATTAAAAGGATTAGGAAAATTCTGTGACAGGTCAAACGAGTTTACGTTACTGATTTCATTTGACACACCAACATTACAATTGATTCCAAGAGCATTAAGCTGTGATTGTGCGCTTGACCGTCTTAATTGAATGAAAGATTTTAAACCCGGTTTTCTGCTGCCTGATACAATAATGTCACTAACTATGTTGGTTTCAAACTGTGAATTTGTAAACATCTTTCTCGGATCTTCATAAACATATGACCGGATTATGTTTGCAATACTGTCAATTTTCGGATATAACCTTGAAGTAGTAAAGTTTTCATTGAATACACTGCAAAAAGCCAGCAGGTATTCAGTTTTAAGTGAAGGCGTGTTTATTACTTTAGAGAATAATGGTCTGGCTGTATCATTAAGAACATAAGTAATCGGAAGTGTTTCTATGTTTGAAGGACCTCCGGGCAATGCTCCAAAACTGAGACCAACATCCCAGATTACCCATTCAAGCTTACTTGCCGGTGTGGGGAAAAATATATAAAAATTTCTTCCCGAATACACATAAGCATCCATATTTCCAAACAATATATCCATTGCCATTGCTTTGTAGAATGGATTCAAATTGACTTTACCCGGAAGTGAGGCAGACACTGAATTTGAATGATTCAGCGTATCAATCAAAGATATCAATCTTCTCCAGGTATTCTCATTAAGATCTGATTTCAATTCATAATGATCTAAATAAGGAATTGAATCATTGCCAAGCCAGCGGAAATCCGAATAGATATCATTGGTTGTACCAACTGCATCAACGGCTTTAAACTGCTCGCCTTCGCTCGTTCCGAATCTTGATGTATAAAAGCTGTTATTAACATGTTCGACCAGAGAATAAAAAGCAAACAGTGTATCGTTAATTGATAATCTGACAAAATTGCACCGCGGAGCAACTAATCCATTACTCTTACAATAATCGAGATGAAGTTTTTCTCTCATAAAAGTAGGATCATTCCAGCAGTTATTAAGATGAACACCTCTTAAGCCGTTCCATCGTTGTCCGCTAACAAATTCATTAAAACTTAACCTGAATGATTTTTTATTATTGGGATGCGTGAATGAAGAGTTTCCTTTTAATCTTACTCCGGTATTGGCAAGAGTTTGTCCGTTTACAATTACGGTTGCTGACATAAAATGCTCGAGACCCTGATTATAATAGAAAATAAGTGAATCCCAGTAGTTAGGCTGCGAAAAAATAATATTTATATTGTGAACCTGGGTGCCTGCAAATACGCTGTCACCGTCTGCAGATTTTGCCGTCTGAGGATTGACAATCGAAGCTGATAAATATAATATCACTCCAATTAAAATAGCTTTCATTGTAGTTTTTTTTGTTTATCGAAAATAATTTTAATATGGGAAATCATCAAGTTACTATTGATACAGAGTTGAATAAAATGCAAATTTAAGTTCTGCAATGACATTAAACGATATTTTAGGAACTAACTTAAAAAAAAAATTTAAATTATGGTGTTACAAATTGTAACGTTACTTAAGTAAATATCAGTTTTGATTTTCAATAATTATTATTGTAATTTTGAAAAGCATTTTTTCATTTCAAATCAGTTTTCTAAATATATAATTCCTATGACATATTCATTAAAAACTAAATTAAAAATTACTTTAATATTATTCTTTATTATGGCATTTAATTCATCTCTGAAATCTCAGACGGTAAATACAACCTATGATTCCGCTCTTGCAAAGTCTTTCGATGCAGATGACTACGGCATGAAAAAGTATGTACTCGTAATGTTAAAATCAGGAACGAATACTTCGAACGACAAAAATGTTATCGACAGTATATTTTCGGGACACATGAAAAACATTAAACGACTTGCCGATGAAGGAAGTCTGGTAATTGCCGGTCCTATTATGAAGAGTGATAAATACAGAGGGATATTCATATTAAGCGTGGAGACTTTAGAGGAAGCATCAAAATTACTGGAAACCGACCCGGCAATAGCCGAAAAATTTCTTGATGCTGAGCTTTATCAATGGTACGGATCTGCTGCTCTAAAGGAATATTTAAAGATTCATGATAAAATTCAGAAGTATTCTTTTTGAAAAGTTCGTTATTACCGACATTTCATCCCTACGGGATGATTTAGGGTTCACAATTTTATTATTACCGACATTTCATCCCTACGGATGATTTAGGATTCACAATTATATTATTACCGACATTTCATCCCTACGGGATGATTTAGAGTTCACAATATTATTACCGATATTTCATCCCTACGGGATGATTTAGGGTTCACAATTTTATTATTACCGACATTTCATCCCTACGGATGATTTAGGATTCACAATTTTATAATTACCGATATTTCGGGACTGTCCAAAAAGCCAAAATTATAGTTGCCTCAAACACTCTAAGACTCAAAGAATAAATTTTTTTGAACATTTTTACTTTGAGTCTTCGAGACTTTGAGGCAAAACTTTTTCTTTTTGGACAGCCCTGTTTAGATTTCCATTCAATAATTCTTTAGTTATGACAGGACAAATGTTGTTATTTTGACAGTACCATTTTTCTGACCAATTCCGAATTCTGACTTTCAAGCTTGCAGAAATAAATTCCGCTTGGATTGCCGGATGCATCCCATTGAACTGAATAACTTCCCGGAGTTTGATTTTCATTAACTAAAACAGCGACTTCATTTCCCAGTATGTCAAAGATTTTAAGTGACGTAAAGGAAGCTTTGTCGATGTGATAGCTGATTTGTGTAACCGGATTAAACGGGTTCGGATAATTCTGATATAACTCAAAACGTTCAGGCACTGAACTGCCGTTATGATTTATACCAACTGTCGTTGTATCTTTCCTGATCAGCAATAGATCATTACCACCGGACTGTGCGGTTCTTCGGTGAACAATATAAAGGTCTTTCAATCCATCGTTGTTAAAATCAGAAGCTACAAGACCTAATCCCTCTGCTACAACTCCGGTTGGTAATAATTCATTTGTCATTTCTTCAAAAAATCCCATTCCATTGTTGGTAAATAATTTAACCGGTCTGTTAACAAAAACATTTGTAGTGATAAGATCCAGATCACCGTCATAATCTGCATCAATGAAAATTCCTTCCGTTGTGTGTTCATAATCCTTTGGAATCCGGGTAGCAGTTTCGTCTGCAAAGTATCCGAATCCGTTATTGATCAGTATTCTGTCCTGATGCAGCATTCCGGCTCTGAAGACAACATTAGCAAAGAAGATATCAAGGTCTCCGTCATTGTCAATATCACCCAAAGTTACTTTTCTTGTTTCTTCTGTGCCGGTCAAAGGCAGTCTTGCATCAGTCTCATTAGTAAAAATTCCCGAGCCATTATTAATGAGCACTCTGTTACCGGTTTCATTTCCGAATATTAAATCCTTATCACCGTCGCCATCAATATCACCTTCCTTAATGTCCTGTGGAACCATCAGCAGATCCGGCGGAAACCTAAGAGCAGTTTCATCACGAAATGTTGTATCCATATTGTTAATCAATACTCTGGCTTGTGTCGGTACAGCAGGATTTCCGGGAGCAGAATTCCCAAAGATCAGATCGGGATAATTATCATTATTAAGATCGGTTACAAGCAGTGCGTTTGTGATGCTCGCAGGAAGGCGGTTATTGAAATTTGTGAAAACGCTTGTGCCGTTATTCAGATAAAATTCATGAACAGCATTATCCTCACTTGCAAATACGATGTCAGGATACCCATCCTGATTGAAGTCAGCAATTGCAATGTCTTCGCTGTCATAATTAAATTGCGGAAGTCTTCCGGCAGTCCCGTTAATGAAAGTTCCGTCTCCATTATTTAGCAGCAAAACATTAGGAGCAAATTCTCGTGCGATGACTATGTCAAGATCGCCGTCACCATCTAAGTCTGCAGATTCGACATCCATCCCCGGGCCGGTTACTGACGGTATCGGAAGATTTGTACTTGTGGCGTTAATATATATGACTGAATCTCCTGATGCATTTGCTTTATTGAACTGAGCTATAATGAAAATACAGACAGCAAATAATATTCTGAAAACTTGTTTCAAGATTTTAATTTTTTTGATTAAATTGTTTAATTGGATTACGTTAATTGTAAAATTAAAGTTCGCTTAATCACCGGAGTGTTTTAAAACATATTGGCTTGGAAATGAGTGAATTGTTAATATTTACAGAACCAATTATTTTTATAAAAAATATATGAATTAATAACTGTTTACTATAAAAAAATATTTTGTCCGGATCAAAAGCTATACTTTATCTAATATTTGCACTCATATTTTTCATATTTCATCTGACCGGAGCTTTGGCTTCAGATCTTCCGTACATTTTAAATGCTTTAATAACTTTTACAGTTGTTTCAGTTTCAATTTTAATTCTTGATAAATGGTATTCGCGCGTTTCTTATTTACAGGTAATAAATAATCTCGGTTTTCATAAGACATCACTAAAGAAAATCTTTCCCGGAATTTTAATTTCTTTCTTACTTCTTTTAATGTACCCGTTGTATAGGCTTATATTCGGATTTGATATGTTTTTTAACAACAGTGCTTTTCTTAATCTTGCAGGATTGTTTTTAACTGCAGGACTGGCGGAAGAAATGTTCTTCAGAGGATTTCTATTCAGGCATCTAAGAGAGAGAATGAGCTTTAGAAAATCATCAATTGAGTCAATGGTATTGTTTGCAGCGGCGCATTTAATGATGTTCACGTACATGGAATGGTCAATATCATTATTCTCAACTGTTCTTGCAGTTGCAATATCCGTTCCTATGGCATACTTGTTCGAGAGTTCTGATAATACAATATGGAGCCCTGCTCTTGTTCATATGACAGTAAGAACAATAGGACTTGTTATAACAACAACAGATGAAAATTTTATGAAACTTACTTTACTTTGGATCACCGGATGCATGGTAATTCCTTTTTGGGTTATAATTTTCATGAAGGACTTTCGTTTTATATGGAAGCAATCTTAGATATAATTATACAATTTCATAACTGAAGTTACGCAGTTATTTTGTATATAAATAAAACGTTTCCAAGGTAGGCTTGGGAACGAGTAAGGTTTTGAAACTACATACTTTAAGACTTGAAAAGAATTATTCCTTAAAATTTAGAATTTCGTTTAAACTCTTAGTGTTCTAAGTCCCTCAGTGGTAAAAAACAACTATTGAACGTTTTGGGTTTATATAATTTCATAATTAAAATAAAAAATCATGTCAGCTTACATTATTGTAGACATCAACGTTAAAAATCAGGAAGAGTATGAGAAATACAAAAAGCTAACTCCGGCTACGCTGGCTGCACACAATGGGAAATTCATAGTTCGCGGTGGTAATACCGAGATTCTCGAGGGTGACTGGAATCCCGGAAGACTAGTCATACTTGAGTTTCCTACTATGGAACAGGCAAAAAAATGGTGGAGCTCTGAAGAATATGAGCCTGCAAAGAAAATCAGACAGAGTTGTGCTGACACAAACATGGTTGCTGCTGAAGGTTTTGAATAAAATTCAGTCAGGACTTAATGGAATGTTTCAAGAGTTCAGTGTAGTAAGGCAGACATTCTTCATATAAAGACTTAAGATTTTCCGGCAGAGTTCTCTCACTGGTCTTCTGTTTTTCAAAGCCTGTAGATTGGTAAACATTCTCATACCAGTATTTTGCCCACACTCCGTCTTCCTTTCGCGGAGCGGCTTTCCATTGCAGCATTTTATTTTGAAACGGAATTCCGATTGCAGCGCAAAGTTGTCTCAATGCCGATTCGGGATTTTTCAGTATTTCTCCTGAGTCAATAACTATGGGTGTGAGTCCCCTGCCGTTTAGTTCGTGGAATAACTCATACTGACGCTTGATTCCCGTGTCACGCATTGTCACTTCAGGTATGACCTGTGCCAGTGAACTAATTAACTGTTTAGGATTTCTTATCAAAAAAACATTTATAACCTTTTCTAAAAAAGATTCATCGAGTTCAATAAAGTGATGAGTCATCTGTTTCATAAAAATTACGCTTTCTGAATATTCAGCAAGTATAACATCTCTCACAACTGTCTCACCGTCTTTTTCCATGCTTTCAATGACTTCATCTCTTCCCGGATGGTCAGCATTTGTTTTGTATAAATAATGCGCATATAGAGGTTCATCAATTACAAGAGTATCACTTCTCTGTGCAAATGAATACATCAGAGCAGTTGATATGTTTCGGGGGGATGACCAGAGACAGATTCGTTTCATTTAGTTGAAAGTTAAAAGTTGAAAGTTAAAAGTTAAAAGTTGAAAGTTAAAAGTTAAAAGTTTGAAAGTTAAAAGAAATTA
>CAYNTN010000114.1:0-15339 GCA_964399995.1 uncultured Ignavibacteriaceae bacterium | reverse complement strand
GGAAAGGTTTTTTAATAACCTTTGTGCTATTAACGAGTCTGATGCGGTTTTTTTTGTTCATTTGTTAAATGGTTAATCGATTGATTTATTGATTTGTGAAAAGGTTAAGTTGGTTAAATTGTTTTATTTAATCATTCAGTAGACAAATCAAAAATTATGCTATTAATTATTCAATTAATTAACTATTTAACAAATTAACTAAATTAACCAAAAATCTAAAAAATGTACGTTACGGAAGGAATTAAAAAACTATGGATTTAGAATTATACATACTATTGCCGATATTAGTAGCTTTATGTCTTTTGACATTTTTTCTAGGCTGGTATTTTAACTCAAGAGCAAATAAGATAAAAATTGAAGGTTCTGAAAACATCGCCAAGAAAATAATTTCCGATGCGGATACGAAATCGAGGGAAAAAATCGAAATAGCTGAAAAGAGAGCTAAGGAAATTTTATCCGATTCCGAAAAAGCATCTCAGAATCTTAAAAAAGAAAAACTGCTGGAGGTAAAAGATGAGTTTTATAGGAGGAAGCAGAAGTTTGATGAAGAGGTTAAGGAAAGGGAAAAGGAAGTTGTTGAAGATGAAAAAAGACTGAAAGCTGAGAAAGAGCTGATTGAAAAGGCAAAAGCAGAAATAAAGAATCATGAAAATAAACTCTCTCAGCTTGAAGAAGATTTTAGAATTAAGCTGAAAGAAGCTACACACAAGAGTGATGAGGCGGGAAAAATGATCGAGCAGTACTCCGAAATTCTTGAGGAACAAAAGACAAAGCTTCAGAGGATTTCCGGACTAAGCGAAGAGGAAGCAAAGAAAGTGTTATTTGAAAATCTGATTAATGATGCAAAACTCGAAGCCGCTCAGAAAATCCAGGAGATTCGGGAAGAAGCGAAACTTGAGTGTAACCGGATTTCAAAGAATATTATTATTCAGTCAATTCAAAGAACAGCTTCAGACCATTCCGTGGAAACCACGGTGAGCGTTCTGCAAATTAATTCGGATGAGCTGAAGGGAAGAATTATAGGAAAAGAGGGTAGGAACATAAGAGCATTTGAAGCAGTCACAGGAGTTGATATAATTGTTGATGATACACCTGAGGCAATTATCATTTCCGGATTTGATCCTTTTAGAAGAGAAGTAGCAAGAGTTTCAATGGAAAGGTTAATTGCAGACGGAAGAATACATCCGGCGAGGATTGAGGAAGTCGTTGAAAAGGTTCATAAAGAATTAGTTGAAGAATTGATCAGGGTCGGAGAGAACACTCTGATTGAAATGGGAATTCAGGGTGTTCACAGAGACATAATCACATTAATAGGAAGAATGAAATTCCGTTCAAGCTATGGTCAGAATGTTTTGAATCATTCTATTGAAGTGGGTCATCTTGCCGGCATAATGGCAGCCGAACTCGGACTGGACGCTCAGATGGCAAAAAGAGCCGGGCTTCTTCATGACATGGGAAAAACCATTGACAGAAACATAGAAGGACCGCATGCAATACTTGGTTATGAAGTCGCAAAGAGATGTAAAGAACATGCAATTATCTGTAATGCAATCGGAGCTCATCATGATGAAATGCCGATGGAACATCCGATATCAATACTTGTTCAGGCTGCAGATGCAATCAGCGGAGCAAGACCGGGCGCGCGCCGGGAATCTGTAGAAGCATATTCAAAGAGACTCGAAAAACTTGAAACAATCGCAAAGTCATTTGAAGGCGTTACAAAAACATATGCAATACAGGCCGGGAGAGAAGTAAGAGTAATTGTAGAGCAGGAAAAGGTAAATGATGTTTCTCAGGATCAACTGGCAGCAGATATCGCTCACAAAATTCAGGAGGAAATGGAATATCCGGGACAGATAAAAGTAAACGTAATTAGGGAAAGAAGGTCTATTGCATACGCAAAATAAAATATATACATTGATTCAAAGCTTTTAAATGAAAAATAAAAAGAAACTTTTAATAGGAATTACCGGCGGCATAGGCTCAGGTAAAACGGAAGTATGTAAGATGCTTGCAAAACGGGGATTTAAAGTTTTTTACTCCGATATAGCAGCTAAAAACCTCTATCTTTCCGATAAAAAATTAGTAGCGAACATCGTAAATGTTTTCGGAAAGGAAATTTTAAATTATAAAGGGAAAATAAATCTTCCGAAATTAAGAGAAAAGATTTTTGACAGTAAAAAGAATTACCTGGCAATTAATAAAATAGTTCATCCCGCAGTCATAAGTTATCTCAAAAAAGAAGCAAGGAAAATTAAGTTTGAAATTGTCATCATAGAATCAGCCCTGCTGTTTGAAAGTGGATTCTATAAAGAGCTTGATTATGTCATTACTGTTTATTCAAACAAAAAAAACAGAATCTGCAGGCTGATGCTAAGGGATGAAGCAAGCAGAAATGATGTCAATCATCTGATGAAATTTCAGATTGACGATAAAAGAAAAATGGCTATGTCCGATTTTGTGATTGTGAACAACAAAAGTCTTGAGGAACTGAAAATACAGGTGGGTTTCCTGAGTAAGCTTTTGAAAGCCCTTGTTTGATTTGTAAGATTCGTAAGATTCATAGGATTCGTAAGATTCATAGGATTCGTAAGATTCATAAGATTTTATTTAATATTTCAAATCTTATAAATCTTACAAATCTTATAAATCTTACAAATCTTACGAATCTTATAAATCTTACGAATCTTATGAATCTTATGAATCTTACGAATCATTTTTAACCGGTCTTCTCACAACGTACTCTCTTTCCAGTTTATACTTTCCGTAACAGACATTATTCTTTATGTTATCATAATTGTCCTGTTGATTTGAGCCAGCCCACCACCCAATTGCATATTCCTCATCATTGATAATCAAATAAGATTCAAAAATCATTACGTGATTATTCAAAACAACCAAATCTCCGGCTTTTGCATTTGACATTTCATTGATTCCAATCACCGGTAAAATTTCTGTATAATAAGCAGTATCGAAAAGATCCTGCGCTAATGCATTTTCTTCAGGAGTTTTAAATCCGGATTTGTATAATACATTTAAGGCGAAGATATTACATTTTGTAAAGCCGTTCAAAATTACAAGCTGACTATCGAGCCAGTAAAGATAAGTAGAATCTGCTTCGGGCGAATACATCTTATTATCCTGCTCAGCTTTTGCAATATTTAAAATTGCTGAGTTTCCTGGATATTCAATTTCAGGTCGCTGTTTTGATTCTTCATTTGTTGTTTCGGTTCTCTCCTCCGTTTCTGAAGATGAGCTGCAGCCGGAAAAATATAAAGCTATAGCAATCGAAATAAAATAAATCAAAAACGAACTTGATTTCATTTTCACATCCCCCGGTAAATGCAATTTCCCTTTTTGGAAATCAATTTATTCATTCAATGAATTAAAAGATATGAATTCTGAAAATACCTATGAAAAGGGTCTGATCAAAAGCAAATATATAAGCTATTACTTACAAGACCCGACTTTGTAGCAATGACATTATGTTAAGAAAATGTGGTTGAAAAACTGAGAAACTTCAGAAGTCTCAGTTCAAATCTAAATCAATTGAAGTGTTAAAAATAAGATTTCTGAAGTTTTTCCGTTTCGGTTCTTAACTCAATGGCATTGGGCTTTGTAAGTCTGTTAAATAAGAAATAAATGAATTTTTTATTGGATTATAATAATTAATTTGATATTATTAAACATATTGTTTATTTTTTTATTGCTGAAGTTCTTGAATAAGATCATCCACCCGGCAGAGAAATATATTAGAGAGGCTTTTTGAGATTTACAAAGGAGATTTTAAATATGAAAATACCATTGCTCGCAATTCTCTCCATACTTTTCTATTTTCCCGTAACCACTGTTCAGTGTATAGTTAACAAAAAAGCAGTCTCTGGGAACTCATGAATTGAGTTTCAATGCATCTTCAATTTCGAGCGAACATATTTTTATAGTTTAGCAACAGAATCTAAGAAAATGGTCGTCATAAAGTAAAATCTTGCTTTTATTTCGCATCCAAGCTTAATTGTTTTCGAAAATATTTTTTTAAAGACTTAGAAAAATATATAACCTTAGTATAATTTTAATAATATTTAAACATAAGGAGAATTTAAAAATGAAAAATTTAAGTAAGACAATAGCTGCAACCTTTTCCTTTTTTCAGTTCTTTCAATGTCTATTTTGCTTTAATATCTGTCAAGCGCAATGGGTTCAGATGAGTGTACCGAATGCAAGTGAAGTTCATTGTATCGAAATATATGGTGATCAATTATTTGTCGGGACGAATAACGGAATATTTCATTCAAACAATAATGGTGCGAATTGGGAATCCGCAGGTCTGACAAATCATCGCATTATCTCTCTTGCCAAGAGTGGAAATAATCTATTGGCTGGTAGCTGGAATTATGAAGGAATATTTCTATCGACCAATAATGGTGAAAACTGGATTGCTGCCGGCTTATCAGGTCGAGCTATTCTTGATTTGGAGACAATTTCAAACAATGTATTTGCCGGTACTGATAGTGGTTTCTTTCTATCAACCAATAATGGAGGAAACTGGGCTGCTTCAGGTTTACCAAACCAATATATTCTTTCTCTTGCAAAAAGCGGAAATAATTTATTAGCGGGTACTAATGAGGATCTTTACTTGTCTTCAAACAATGGAGCAAACTGGCAATATATTTTTCTAATACCTTTTCATATTCAAGTTGTATCTTTTGCAGTAAGTGGAGATACTGTGTACGCAAGCGGCATACCCCAAGTTGGGGGAACGGCATTAATATTTTATTCATACAATAGTGGAATATATTTTCCAAATATTATCGGCCCATTACCAAATAATTTATATGCTGGTTCTTTAGCTATGAGCGGCATTAATATTTTTGCAGGGACTTTTGAAGGAATATTTATGACATCGAATTCCGGTGTGAACTGGATAAATAAGAATCAGGGATTCAATTCACCCCCATCATTGAGCTGTTTAACAATAGGAAATGGATACATTTTTGCCGGAACATATGGACAGTCGGCATGGAAGAGATCGATTATGGATATTACTTCAGGGATAGAGCAAATCTCCGGATTCGTTCCATCTTCATTTTCATTGAAGCAAAACTACCCCAATCCTTTCAATCCCGAAACTAAGATCAGATATGATGTCAGTTCATCCTGTGATGTAAAATTAAAAGTATTCGATATGAACGGTCGTGAAGTTGAAACACTCGTAAATGAAAAGCAATCTCCCGGAACTTATGAAGCGACATTCAATGCTTCGTCATTTCCAAGCGGAGTTTATTTTTATGAAATGCATGCAGGAAAATTTACTGAGACAAAAAAGATGATTGTAATAAAATAATAATGGTGATGGCATCGTGCTCTACAATGCCATCGCTCTGATCTGTTAAAAAGAAGGCTTTATATTCTGATTCACCCTGAAGAAATTATTCGGGTCATACTTATTCTTAATAGAAACCAATCTCTCATAATTTTTTCCGTAAGTCGCCTTTACACGGTCTTCACCTTCATCCATCATAAAATTTACATAAGCACCGCCGGCTGAATATGGATGCAATGCTTCCCAGTATTGCTTGGTCCACGTGGTAATTTTTTCTTTATTAGCCGGATCAGGATCAACACCCACGATCACCATTGCATATGTCGAATCCCTGAAGCTCCAGGCTGTATCCGCATTTTTCACCTTTGATGCTGCGCCATTGATTGGATACAGATGCATTGTTGAAAACATTGTCGGAAGCTGCTCACCGAATTTCAGATGCTCCGCAATTGCTTTATCGTTAATGTCATTCACGAAGTCTGCACGCCAGTACCATTGAAAACCGGGAGGATATAAGGCATCAAACATACTTTGAAGAGACGGCTGTGGAATTGGTCCGACGAAATCAAGAGCCGGAGTTTTGAAAGCACGGATCGGCTTAAATAACTCTTCTGCCTTATCCATCGGTCCCGAATAAGCCCATACGATGCCGCACATTTTCTTAAGATGAAGATTCTCAGGAAAAGGAGGTCCCGGGGGAACAGTAAGAAATGCAAAGAATCCGTTTAGATCATTTGGAGCCGTTCTTATGAATTTATCATACCATTTTATTACATCTTTTGCTTCGCTTAATTCATAAAGCATCGGACCTCCATAAAGCATATCTATCGGATGAAGCTTAAATGTAAAAGCAGTAACTATTCCGAAATTTCCGCCGCCGCCTCTCACAGCCCAAAATAAATCAGGATTTTCTTTTTCATTTGCCGTGACAAAACTTCCGTCAGCAAGCACCATATCTACCGATAAAATATTGTCAATGCTCAATCCGCATTTCCGAGTAAGATGACCAACACCTCCGCCTGTAGTCAGTCCCCCGACACCGGTCGTTGAAATGATTCCGCTCGGTGCAGCAAGTCCGAACACGTGCGTTGCATGGTCAATGTCTCCCCATGTACATCCTCCTCCGGCTACAACTGTTTTTGCCCTGGGATCAACACGCGTGTATTTGATCATTGAAAGGTCTATGACCAAACCGTCATCACATATCCCCAGACCCCCGGCATTGTGACCTCCGCTGCGAACGGAGACGAGCATTTTATTTTCTCTGCCGAAATTCACACAGAGTATTACATCTGCAACATCAGCACACTTTGCAATCATTCTGGGTTTTTTGCTAATCATACCGTTGTACACTTTACGGGCTTCCTCATATTCCGCATCAGCAGGCTGTATTAATCTGCCCCGTAAACCTGCTTTGAATTTTTCTATGGATTCTTCGCCTAACATTTTTGTTTTTTTAAAGTTAAAAGTTAAAAGTTAAAAGTTTGAACCGACCATTATGAATCTCAATCTATTAAAGTATATATTTCCCTGCTTGAATTTTCAACAAGCGGAATAAATTTCTGATACCATTTCTTCCATTCTTCATTTGCAAAAACACTCTTTATTTCATTCTCAAAAGCAGAAAGATTTTCAAATTCAGTCTCCATCACCAGTGTATATGAAGGTTCGGTTAAATCGGTCATAGTCTTACCAATCTTAACCGGCTTTAGAAGCAACTTCCTTCGCACTTTTAAAAAGGTCTTTTGCTTCTTTTGCTTTTCCGAATTTCAAATGGAATATATCTCTTACTAAAATCATTTTGATTTCCTTTCTTTGGAAAAAGTTTAATTAATAAATTCATTTTGATTTATTTTTATTTGTTTCTTCCTTTAATAATGTCTTTAGCTGCTTCCTGAGTTCGGGTGTATCCTTATGACCATGCTCTTCTATGGCATGCCTGAGAGCCACCTTCAGAACTTCATTCGTACTTCCCGATATTGTCAGAGTACATCCGAACTCATTCGGAAAGCTTCTGCAGTCAATTGATTTTCGATTACTTCTTTTCATTACGGTACAAAAATGAAAGGTATAATATTCAAACACAAAGAAATTTTCTTCAGGAAGTTGTAAACTTTTCCTCTTAATAATTATCGGAGCATATCTATTTTCTTTAATTTTGCCCTGAATTGTAAACATTTCCTTTGTAAGAAGAAATTGAAATGTTATAATTTTTTTATCATTATTTACTGAGTTATGCTAAACAATTTTCTTGAAATTCTGAGCGTAGTGAAGAATCCAAATTCTTCAATTCTATAATGTTTTTGGATTCTTCACTTCACTCCGCTTCGCTCCGTTCGTTCAGAATGACAAAATGCGTAACTTCAGTTATTTATGGTTTCAAAATGATTTAAAACTTAATATCTTGTTAAAATAAATTCAAATAAATATTATAACCGGGCTTACAGTTCTTTCATCTTGTTTATACAGAATTTTATCGAAAATTGTAAATGTGTTTCAAACTTACTTAATGTTAAAAAGTAAATTCTTAGACATAGTAAAAACTTTCTCAACAGAAGAATTCCGCGAATTCAGAAATTTTGTCCGTTCCCCATTTCATAATACCAACAAGAATGTAATTAAGATCACTGAAATACTGAATAAATATTTTCCGGATCTGGAAAACGTCAATCTCCAAAAAGAAAAATTATTCGATAAGATATACCCGGGCAAAAAGTATAATGATACGGTAATGAGAATATTATTATCCGATTTGCTTAAGCTTGCCGAAGAGTATTTAGCTTATTACAATTTTGTGACTAATCCTATAGAAGAGAAGAAGTTTCTCCTACATGAATTGGACAAACGAAAACTGAATAGTCTGTTCAGGCATCACCTGAAAATTGCAAGTGAAGAATTAAACAAAAACTTTATTGATCCCACCCATTTTGCCGATCTTTTTGAATTGCAGTCGATAAAAATAGACAACATGATCTCAGAGGATAAACAGCATGAGTCGAGTGAAGAAGTTTTGAAGCAGGGTGAATCGCTGATCACATTTTTTCTGATTCATATTTTAAACATTGCGCACGAACTCGCAACACATAAAGAAGTTCTTAATCTTGAGTTTAACTTTAATATCGTTGAAGAATTTATCGGCAACTTCAATATTAATAACTTCATTAAAAAAACCAGCGGCAATGATTATAAATACCGGGCAGTATTATTAATTTATTACCATATGTATCTGTCTATGATACAACCTGACAATGATGATAATTATTTTAAGTTAAAAGAATTAGTGATGGATAATTTTGATATGTTTAAAAGAGAAGAAAAGTTCAATTTATTTATTATACTCGAAAGCATCTGCACTACTTCAATTTCTTCCGGGAAAAGACATTTTTATGAAAAGGCAATGGAATTATACAAGCTGATGCTTTCTAAAAATATTTATACACATTCCGATTCGGAATTCTTTCAACTGAATCTTTTCAGAAATATTTTTTATACGGCAATTGTCTTAAAGGAATTTGAATGGGCTGAAAGCTTTACAAAAGAATATTTGAATAAAGTCATGCCACTTCACAGGGAAGACATAAGCCATTTAGCCAATGCATATATTTACTTTGAAAAAAAGGAATTTGAAAAAGCTCTCGGAGAAATTAGCAGTGTAAATTATAAATTTTTTGTTTTTAAATATGATGTAAGGATTTTAACGTTAAAGATTTATTATGAATTGGATTCTTTCGAACCTGCATTGTCACTGATTGATACTTTCACTCACTTCCTGTCGAATAACAAAACATTATCCGGGACAAACAAAGATGGGTTTCTTAATTTTTTAAAATTTCTCAAGCATCTTATTAAAATGAAATCAGGCGATATGAAAAACGATTCTTTTAATTTTAAAAGAGAAATTGGCAATACAGAAAGGCTTATGAATAAAAACTGGTTGCTTGAAAAAGCAGGGGAACTCTGATTACTCTCTTATGAGTCTTTATTTATGTCATTTGTTCTGTAATTTTAAATTTAGTTAAGACCAATGAAGTTTTTAATTTTTTTTATGCTGACTTTAACAGTACTTTCTGAAACTTTTCACAACCCACAGGCACTTTACCTTCCGGATATAAATTTCTTTCAACACTAAATTCCGGGATTGTGACAAATGATTATTAATTCGGATATAATTCTAATTTTATCATTAACGGAAGGTTCTCTTATTTTTATTCTGATAAAAAGAATCTGGGAGCGGATTTCTCGTACATTTCGTTTACTAATGATAATGATAATAACTCTTATTCTGGTTCGTACTACAACGGAGGAAGGCAAAGTTATTTTGATCTGCTTCTGAATGCACAGGTCGGAACATTCGGCAAAAACAATGTAGTCGATCTGTATGCGAATCTTGGAGCAGGAATTCACATTGCAAACAGAACTTCTTCTTACATTACTTACTACTCTTTCAATAATTCGGGTTTCTTCACGACAAGCAATCCGTCCACCACAAGAGTGTATGCTCTGCTTCAGCTCGGAGGCGGACTTTGTAATAAAACCTTCATACAATTTCGGAATAAATCTTGAAATCGACATGGAAGCATTACGAGTTTGATTATGTTATTATTCCATCCGAAGTTTATTTTCCCATAAAAGCCGGTGTGTCATACTATTTTATGAAATAAATTAAAACGAAATTTTATGAGATATTTAGTTAAAGAATATTCAGACAAAAAAAAAAGCATTCTCTCACTGATAATCCGGACTCTCACAGAATTGATTTTAATATATAGAAAATCTGTATGCATCTGAGAAATCTGTGAAAGACAGAATGCTGAAAAAGTTGAAATTCTTTTATTCTAAATATCATTTTAAGCTTAAATAAATTATTTTTGTAAAAAAATTAAAACATACATGAAATTCATATTATTATTCCTGACGGTTTTTATTTTCATAGCAGGATGCGGTAAAGATGAAGTCAACAAAGGGACTATTTTGCAAATATCAGGAGCATACAACGGTATTATACCCTGTGCAGACTGTGAAGGCATTAATTATGAAATAGAACTGAAAGACGACATGACATACCGGGAAAGAATGATTTATCTTGGAAAAAATATAAAACCCGTTTCATCAATCGGCAAATGGAAGTTAGAAGGAACAAATAAAATAACAGTTTTTAAAAAATCCGACGAAATTAGCCAGTTTGAATATTCAAAAGGTGATTTGATAATTCTAGACGGTTCCGGAAAAAGAATCGAAGGTCCGGCTGCGGAGAAATTCATCTTAAAACCCGGCGGAGTGCAACTACCATATGATCCTTACAGCGTTCCGGCAGATTCGTCTGCTATATCCAATTCTACTTCAGGAAAATTGAACTCAGAAAATGATACTTCAATAAACGGTTTATGGAATCTTTCAGAAATCAATGGTCAGATACCTGAAGAAGGAAATTATATGACAGGCATTCCGAATTTAGAAATAAAACAGGCTGATAATAAATTCACCTGCAATTCCGGATGTAACAGGACGAACGGCACAGTTCAGATAAGAGATTCACTTATAACTTTCTCAAAATTTTTTTCTACAAGAATGACATGTCCGGGAACAGGTGAAAAAGAATATATTTCTATAATGACTTCTGTGGATTCTTATAAAATCGAAAACGGAATATTAAATCTCAAAGCAGCCGGAAAGACCGTGCTGAAATACACAAGATAAGACAGAGTTAGTTATTTTAAGTTCTTTATTCTCACGACTCACTAAATTACAACACACATAACTTAATAACTAATTCAGTAGTGTCTTATCAATTTTTAAATGTTTTCAATTAACAATAACTCATCATCTTATTTTATTCTTACACACTCAAATTTCTGCCCCTGAGTAAGAATTAATTTATTGACGCTTCCGTCCGGTTCAGGAAGGAATTCGACCTGAGCATCTACTATTTTAATAAAAAATTTTGTTATGCTTTCCGGGTAGAGCTGAATTTTTTCCTGACCTGTCGGCTGTGTGAAGAGCTTTCCATTCTCAATAAATATTTTCAGATTAAATCCCGGCATTACTTCATATTCACCTGTATATGTTTTCATTACTTCTTCCGGTACTTCCGTTTCTTTTTTTTCAGCAGGTAAACTTACACCTTCAACTTTAAGGCAAATATCAGTTGGACCAAAATTTAATGGATAATTATAAACATCTAATGCAGTAACATTTCCCGATCCATCTCTGATGAAATCAAATCTCTTGTCTGAACCCGAAGTAAAAAACTTGTCCTTTCCATATTGCAACAATGCAAGTTTAGCTCCTCCTGTTCTTTGCAGCATAAGACTGTCCCCTTCTGTAAAAATGTATCTGTACTGTTTTTCATTCGAAAAATTTCTCAGCAATCTTCCGCCGTCACGGTTGACTTCATATGCTCCAATATATTCCTGAAAACTGCTTTTGTCAGCTTTCTCAATTACCGGCGGAGCATCGCTTACATTTAAAATTTTCATAGCAATCTTTTCCATGACCGGATCAAGAGATTTCCCCGTTGTGTTACTCAACATTACTATGTACATATGCTTTTCCGGAACCCAGACCGCATCAGACAGATAACCGTTGATTGCGCCTCCGTGCCTTATGACAGTATATTTATCCAAAGGAGTTATATTCCATCCATACCCGTAATTTGTAATGTTTCCGTTCTTAAGTCTGAAAGGAGTTACAGCTTTTCGCAACAATTCATGAGAGACCATCTTTCCGGAATACAGGGCTTCGCTCCACAAAAGCAAATCTCCGGTAGTGCTCATAATATTTCCTGCACCCATAGCCCAGGACCTTTCATAATAAGAAGCATTCTGATAATTTGAACTGTCTTCGCCGTCATATCCGGAAGCGCGCATTGGGATAATTTTCACATTGCTCTCAAAGTATGAATGTCTCATTCCCGCTTTATCAAAGATGTTCTTTTGCACATATTCTTCATAACTTACCCCACTTACATTTTTTATAATTACACCTAAAATGTAATAACCGGAATTTGAATAGCTAAAATCACTCCCGGGCTCGAACAGCAGTTCATCTTCCTGAAAAAATCCCAGCATTTCTTTTTCCGACAATCTTTTTTGATAGATAGTATCAAAATTTTTCTTCTCCGTAAAACTCGGAATCCCGCTTGTGTGAGTCAGACAATTTTCAATTGTAATAACACTTCCGTGAGAGTTATAGTCAGGTAAAAATTTATTTATTTCATCATTCAAATTTAATTTCCCTTCACTTACAAGCTGAAGTATGCACACTGCTGTGAACTGCTTGGTCATACTGCCTATGGCGAATACATTTTCTGTGCTGAGCGGTACATTCAATTCAATATCAGCCATACCGTAAGCCTTTTTATATAAAGGCAAACCGTCTTTTGCAATCATTAAAGACAAACCGGGACCATAAGAGTGATAGCTGGAATTTACAAGACTGTCAATATATTCTAATGTCTTTACATCAAGCGCTTGTGAAGAGGCAAGCGCTGCACTTAATAGTGAAAACAACAAACCGTATATAAGATATTTTACTTTTTTCATAGAGTTTTAGATAAATTTTTATGAAGTTAGGAAAGAATAATGTGAAAGTTAATTTAAAAGTTATTGCGGCAATCTTATATGGTTATGACTATATTATTAGAGAAAGGTTTCATTCTTCGGTCAATGATTGTTTGTCAATCAAACTTATACCTCATACTTCAGATTGTCAGATATTGATATTTTAAATATTAACGATTAACATTACCGATTCACGATATTTCGCAGGACACTAAGTGTTAAAACTAAAACAATATGAATGCAAAAATTATTTCTTCAGCTCCGATTTTACCGGTAAAAGACGTTACTCACTCAGCTGAATGGTATCGCGACAAGTGCGGATTTCAGATCAATAATTTTTACGGAGAGCCGCCGACATTCTGTATGATAAACAGAAACGGATTTTACTTAATGTTTGCAAAATGTAAACCGGAAAAAATCATACCAAACTGGAAGCTCGTTGAAAAGACTTCAAACGTTTATTTCTTGGTTAATGATGTCGAGACTATTTACAATGAGTTCCTTTCAAACGGTGCAGTTATAGACTATGAGTTATGCATTCAGCCCTATGGGTCAAAGAGTTTGGGATCAATGACCCGGACGGCTATGATATATCATTCGGACAGGTAATAAGTGAAAACAATCCATAAAAATATTTAAAAAACATTGTATGTATATCCATTCAATCGTTAAAATATCATTTGAAATAATAATTATTTTTTTGTTTTTATCAGGCAACTCATTTTCAAAAGATGACAGCACGAATAGTGATTTCAGAGTTGAAGATAAACTCAGGATAAGAGTAGCATTTGAAATTTCCAATGATTTAGGAGATTCCGTCTGGAAAAACTGGAACACCTCGCCATTTGCGATCTTGCTTGTTACAAATGACAATGAATATCTGATGAATCTTGAAAATCCGTCAGAAGATTTCAGACCTGCCGGATTTGATTCCGTTACCGGCAGCAACATTTATACACGGGCAAGACAGTTCAGTATTAATTTCCTTGCGACTTTCCCGGCTGTGAATGGAATTTCAACTATTGTTGTCGGTCAACCTGAAAACACCAGCCGTCAGAGCTTAGACTGGATTGTGACAGTTCTTCATGAGCATTTCCATCAGCTTCAGAGTTCACAGCCGGATTATTATTCCAGTGTTGATTCACTTGAACTGGCAGGAGATGATAAAAGCGGTATGTGGATGCTGAATTATAATTTCCCTTATAAAGACAGGACAGTCTCGGATCAGTATAAAATTCTGACTCTGTCTGCGAAGAAAACTTTTTTGTCAATTGATAAGCAGGATTTTGAATTAAACCTTAATGATTATATATCTGAAAGGGAAAAGTTCAAATCATTACTGAATAAAAAAGATTATGATTATTTTTCATTTCAGATCTGGCAGGAGGGTATTGCGAGATATACAGAGATTAAAATTGCTGAGCTAATGAAAATTTATTACATATCCTCACCTGAACTTACTGCGTTAGAAGATTACATTCCTCTTGATTCATTTTATACAAAAATCGTTGAAAAGCTTTTAGAGAAAGCTGATACACAGAATCTGAATGAAAACAAAAGAGACTGTTTTTATACTCTTGGAGCTTTGGAAGGTCTGATTTTGGATAAGGCTAATCCCGGATGGAGAGATAATTATTTCAAGGAAAAATTTTATATAGAAAAGTTATTTGTAAGAACTGATTAATGATACTGATTTTCTTCAAGTGTAGAAAAGTAATTGTTAACGTGTCGAGCTTTTAGCGTTGATTAGTGTTTATTAATTCTCCTCAAAATAAATTGATTATTCCTTTTAATATCTTTAATTTGACCAAGCCCTAAATACAAGGAGGTTGTCTTCCACGAATATGATAAAAAAAATAGATTTAGTAATCAGATAAATTATCTTAACGGCAAGGTTTTGGTTTTGAATCAAAACTATGAGCCGCTTACTATCTGCAATGTAAGAAGAGCTGTGATTTTGATTTATTTAGGGAAAGCCGAGGCAATCTACTGCATTGCTGAAAAGAAAGTGCTTAGTGTGCACAGAAGCTTTGAGTATCCGAGCATAGTCCGGTTAGTTTTCTTCGTTAGAGTTCCTTTCAAAAAAATAATTCTTTCCCGTAAAAATATTCTAAGAAGGGATAATCACAGATGTCAATATTGCGGAAATTCGGCTAACTTAACTGTTGATCATGTGATACCGAAATCAAGAGACGGCGAAGACAGCTGGGAAAACCTTACGACAGCATGCATTAAATGTAATAATAAAAAGGGCAACAGAACTCCGGAAGAGGCTAAGATGCATTTGCTAAATCTTCCAAAGAGACCGTCACATATTACTTTCATTAAAAACTTTGCGGGGAGAATTGATGATGAATGGAAACCGTACCTATATATGTAGTTGAAAGTTGAAAGTTGAAAGTAACAGTAAGTTTGTAAAGTTTGTAAAGTTTGTAAAGTTTGTAAAGTTTGTAAAGTTTG
>CAYNTN010000113.1:0-15830 GCA_964399995.1 uncultured Ignavibacteriaceae bacterium | reverse complement strand
TTGATATACTCGGAAAAGAAGTGAAGACTTTGGTAAATGAAATAAAAGCATCGGGAAATTATAAAATTGAATTCAATGGAAGGAACTTAGCAAGCGGAGTTTATTTTTACCGTCTTGAAAGCGGGGAGTTTAAAGCGATAAAGAGGATGATTTTGATAAAATAAGGACACATCATAATATTTACCCAAAGCCTCCGTAAATTTTTTTCCGGGGGCTTTTGAATTTAATGTTGAATATAGAATTCAATAATACTATTTTGCAATACTAAAAACTCAATTAATTAATCAAACTTTTCAAAAAATGAAAAAACTAATCAACAGTTTTTTTCTATTGGTTCTTTTTACATCTTTTTCCGTCAGCAATATTTTAGCGGATGGTCTAAATAGTGTATATACTCCTGACGGAGTCAACATCATTGCTGTCGGGGATCAGGGACGAATTCTGCGTTCTTCAAACGGCGGAAACACATGGGCAAGATATACTTATACTACTGACAATTTCAAATCAGTTTACTCTCTGAATGATGATGTTTGGATCGGAGCAAGCAACGGAAACGTTTATAAAACCTTCAAGACAATTAACTCGCCGATCGTGAATTATAATATCGGTGTAACAAATACCGTAAACTCGGTTTACTTCGTAAATTCAAATGTTGGCTACCTCTGTACAAACGGCGGTCTGATTTATAAAACAGTTAACGGCGGTTCAACGTGGAGCCCTGCCGGTTCACAATCAACATCCAATAACCTGAATTCAGTAAGCTTTCTCGACGAACAAAAGGGGATTGTTGTTAGTGACAATGGCTTAATACTTGAAACTGTAGACGGCGGAGTAAATTGGAATATTACAAGCGTATCAGGCGCTGATACAAGAGACCTTCTTAAAGTTAAGTATTTCAATGACGGAGTTGTCATTGTTGGAGAATACGGAACAATTATTACAAGGGAAGCATCAGGCAGCTGGACATTAGTTAATTCAAGAACCGATTCTGATATTAGAGGAGTAACAGGTACTTCGTTATCAAATGTCAGAGTTTGCGGAGGAGGAGGTTTTATCAGAAACAACACAAACAACAGCAGCAACTTTTTTAATTTTGAAAAGAATCCAATGTTGGCAAATCTTGTTGATATTTTCTATTATAGTACGGATTTAGGATTTGCTGTCAGCAGTCTGAATGATGCGATCATCAGAACAACCAACGCCGGACAAAGCTGGGATTTGCCTACCGGAACAACTGTATCAATGAGCTGGGTTCAGAAATCGCCTTCAGGAAGTGGGATCGGAAACAACCTCTGCATGCATCCTAAAGACAGAAATTCTGCATTCGTTGTTTACGGGAACAGAGTTTATGTAAGCAGAGACAGATCAGAAACATGGACTCAAATCGCAACCATCAGCATCGGTTCAAGAGCTCATTCATTTTATGTAAGTCCTGTTGATACAAATATTTGGTTAGCTGCAATTGAAAGTTCACCTGACTGTGTTGTAAGAACAACAAACTACGGAGCTACATGGACAAATATCATTGCTAAGGATTTCAGCACATACGGTCAGCCGCTTGAAATGGATCAAAACAATCCGTCCATATTTTATTTTGCTCCTTCAAATTCCTCGGGAACAGGCTTATATAAATCAACTGACAACGGAGCTACATTTAATTTAGTCGCACCTTATAATAATTCATCAATCGGACAGCCATGCGACATTATAGTTAAATGGGATGATTCTAATATAATATTTTTAGGTGATGACGGCGCTGATATCTGGAAATCTACCAATAACGGATTATCATGGAATTTAGCAAAGCCGACGTCTTCCTCGGAAGTTCCATCAATGTGCAACACTGTTTTTGATCCAACTATTTGTTATGCGACTACATGGAGCAGCAGTCAGGTTTACAGAACTGTAAACAGCGGTGATGTCTGGAATGTAGTATCCAATAATTCCGGAAGCGGATGGGGATCGGATATGTGTCATGAAGATCCTACAGTTGTTCTTACCGGAAATTATGGATCACAATCATATTTCAGCACTAACGGAGGCGCAAGTTTCTTTAATGTCAACAGCGGTCTCGGCGGAGCAGGTGCGGGTATAATGGTTCCTGAAAGAGGATATTTACTGAATATGCAGACAAGCAGTCTTTATAAAATGAATATTACATACAGCGTACTGACTTCATTAAATCAGAATACTGTTTCTTCTATAGTACCGTCGCAGTTTGAATTGTCTCAGAATTATCCGAATCCATTCAATCCTTCAACTACCATTAAATTTGCTTTACCGGATGCAGGAGATATTTCATTGAAAGTCTATGACAGATTAGGAAAGGAAGTAGCTGATTTAGCCGACGGATTCAGAAGTGCAGGAACTTATGAAATAAATTTTGATGCATCACAATTGTCCTCAGGAATTTATTTTTATAAGTTAGTCACTAACGGAATGGTGAATACGAAGAAGATGACGCTGATAAAATAAGTCAGACGTCAGAGGTCAAACGTCAAACGAGGATTTAGATAGCTCCCGGATAATTTCGGGAGCTATTTTTATTTTATGTAAGCGGTATCCTGTTGGGTTAAGTTTTGTTGCCTTTGTTGATGTTCCAGTAAAGTTTAAAGAGAAATTGAACCCAGTTTATTTACTACTAAGGCACGAAGAACATAAAGGGTTATAAATGAATTTTGAAAATGTAAGGAAAAATTTGATGACGCTATTTTAAAAATTCACTATTTACTATTAGGACATTTGACCTATGGTCAATCTTAATAATTCCTTCATCAGTTTTGTATACTCGTTGATATATTTAATCAAATCCCGTAGGGACTGAATGTGATCCAGTTTGACAGCAACATTTCATCCCTACGGGATGATTTTGTATTCATAATTTTATTGTTACCGACATTTCATCCTTACGTGATGTTTAATAAAAAATCTGATTTTGCATTCAATCATTCTACCGTTATGACAGGACAAATGTCCTTATTTATGAAAAAGCATATTGCTTCGTCCAACAAGTTTTGTAAAAGGCGGTAAATTTACGTCTGCTGAATTTCTTTGTGCAACCAGTTGTCCGTCAAGATAGCTTCTGAATCCGTTTACAGTATTTCGTTGCCACACCATTGCAACATGATGCCAATTGCCGTCTGTGACCGCTGCGCCTTGTGAAATTCCATTTGTGCCTCCATCGCTTGAAATTATGTGCTGAGCATTCCAGCCTGCTACAATAAAATTATTCGGATCTGCTGCAGACTGAAATCTCACTGCAGAGTGATTGCTTGTTCCTTTGAACCAGTATTCAATTGAAATAGCAGTTGTATTAGATACTAAATTTGCAAGTAAAGGCAGAGAAACGTTATCATTCACTCCGTCAAAATTCAGTGAAGAAGCAAGATTCCCACAATTTGTTCCGGTTAATACACCTCCCGGACTCACAAAGTTTAAATTTAATCCTGTCAGTGAAAAGGTACCCAAAGTTGCCGTATAGTTATTACCGCAGTAATCTGTAAGAGGCTGTCTAAAAGGAGTTATATTACGCTGAAATTTCCTTACTAAACTAGGGTTTGGTAGGAGTCTCGGGCTCTTTTGGACTGCCGTAATTAGTGTGTTCGTTTATTAAATATAAGACTTTTTGGAGTGTCTCCTGCCATTTTCGCCATTCAAATTTATTTTCATTTTATGACTTGCGTCATAGGTAAAAAGAAAATAATGAGGTATTTTTAGCTTAAACAAAATCTAAAATAAAAACATAAGATCATGAAAAATCTAATATTACTATTTGCTATTTTCATATTAACAAATACAACCGTGTTTTCTCAAAATGAATCAATGAGAGGATCGGTAGAATGTTCAAATAAAAAAATTAACAGTAAATACCTGTCAGGCTTGTTTGATTCACAGAATACGCCAAAACATAAATTTGATGTACTGAATTATAAATTGTTTGTAGATATAAGAAACTGCTTTATCAGCCCTTACCCTAAAAATTTTAACGGGATTGTAACAATCACATTCAGAGTCGATTCAGCAATCAGCTCCATTGAGCTTAATGCAGTGAATACATCTTTAACCGTAAACGGCGTAGGTCTTGCCGGTACCGGTTTTACTCATTCAGCAAACATACTGACAGTTACTCTGGACAGAACTTATAATCCGGGAGAGATTGCCGAAGTTAGAATTGATTATTCACACCTTAATGTTACAGACCAGGCGTTTAATGTTTCCTCCGGAATGGTTTTCACTGATTGTGAGCCTGAAGGAGCAAGGAAATGGTTCCCGAGTTATGACAAACCTTCGGATAAAGCGACACTTGACCTGACAGCAAAAGTTCCCGGAAATGTAAGGCTTGGTTCAAACGGACGTCTCAATGACTCGCTTGTAACCGGAGATACGATCTATTATCACTGGATTAGTAAAGATCCAATCTCTACTTATCTCATTGTCATGTCTGCAAAGGTTAACTATAATCTTCACATAGTTTACTGGCATAAGTTATCAAATCCTTTGGACAGTGTTCCGATCAGATTTTATTATAATTCCGGTGAGAATCCCTCGAGTATTGAACAGAAAATAATTCCTATGATGACTTATTATTCACAGAAGTTCGGAGAGCATGCATTTGAAAAGAACGGCTTCGCAACTTTAAATAACCAGTTTGCATGGGGTGGAATGGAAAATCAAACTCTTACAAGCTTATGTCCCGGCTGCTGGAGCGAAGGTCTGGTCTCACATGAATTTGCGCATCAGTGGTTTGGAGATCTCATAACCTGCGCGACCTGGGCTGATATCTGGCTGAATGAAGGTTTTGCAACTTATCTTGAAGCGCTTTGGCTGGAAAATACATCAGGGTATTCAGCATATAAGAATGATATACTCGCTGATGCAAACGGGTATCTACAGAGTAATCCCGGCTGGCCGATGTATAATCCATCATGGGCAATTATTACCCCAAGCAACAGCCAATTATTCAATACTGCAATAACTTATTATAAAGGAGCATGTGTTCTTCATATGCTCAGATATACTTTAGGCGATAATGATTTTTTTAATGCACTAAACTCTTATGCAACTGATTCAGCCGGCGGTTTTAAATATAATTCAACAGTCACAGATGACTTTACTTCAAAGATAAGCTCATCCGCAGGACAGGATCTGTCATGGTTCATTAATCAATGGGTTAAAGAACCAAATCATCCTGTTTATCAGAACTACTACAACTTCACACAGGCAGGCGGAGGTAACTGGAATGTGAAATTCACGGCAAGACAAGTTCAGACTAACTCTGTTTTTCACAAAATGCCGATAGTAATAAAAATAGGTTTCAGTTCCGGAAGCGATACAACTATACGGGTAATGAATGATGTAAACTATCAGGAGTTTGTATATACATTTAACCGTCAACCGGTGAGTCTTGTCTTTGATCCCAACAATGATATTGTACTGAAGCAGGCATCATTGATACTTGGGGTTGCAAATACTATGAATGAGCTGCCGGGAAGTTATTCACTCATGCAGAATTATCCAAATCCGTTTAATCCTGTCACTGTAATTCGTTACTCAATTCCGCAAGACTCTAGACGCGAGATGCAAGACGTAAAGCTTGTTGTTTATAATGGACTTGGAAAGGAAGTCATGACTTTAGTAAATGAAAACCAAAATGCGGGGAACTATGAGGTCACTTTTGACGGGAACAATCTTCCAAGCGGTATTTATATTTATAAACTTGAAGCCGGTAATTTTACAGAAACAAGGAGCATGGTTTTATTGAAATAAGGGCATTTGTCCTGTCAAAATTGTGAGTATAGAAAATAATCAGTGCTGAGGATTAGGAATTAGTTCTGAAAATCAACTGGGGTTGTCCAAAAAGCCCTCTCTTTCCAAAACCCCAATTTTGGAAAGTTATATTACGCCTGAGATTTCCTTACCAAACTGAGGTTTGGTAAGGAATCTCGGGTCTTTTTGGACAGCCCCAGAGTACGTTTTTTGTATTGCCCTGACATCAATTGGAGAGAGTTGTACTTCAATTTAACCTGATGGGAATTAGAAAGTTTAAATTTCTGCCGGGACTTGTTTTGATTCTTAGCAAATTAGTTTTTCACAAGACCCGGCAGATTTAAAATTCACATCCCTTTAGGCTGTAAAACACTAACACGGTTTCCTTCGGTGTCTATGAAAGCGCAATAAAGTCCAACTCCCGGGATATCATCCGGTTCACCCGGATTCATTCCGCCGAGAATTTTACCTCCTGCTGCTGCAATGTTATTCATTGCTTCTTTTATATCATCAACAGCTATTACTACTGAGGGAAACTGATTATCTTTTGTTTTCTCAAATAATCCTCCGTTGATCATACCCGGCTTTTTAGGAAAATGAGTATTGTCATCTATCTCACAGGTACTCACTACTACATAATTTCCCATTTCGGGACCCAGCATTTGCGGCTTCCATCCGAATACTTCTTCATAAAAACCGGCAACGCGGTCCTTGTCAGTGTACGGCATTTCAAAATGTACTACGGGATTCATTTTTTTGCTCATAGTTGAATTTGTTTTGTTTGATTAAAATATCGCTGTGATAATAATTTAACACAACGCTGAATTAATATTGCTTTTATTCCTGTTAATAGCTTTGCTGATTACGACATTAAAAAAGTCAGACGTGAGACGTCAAACGTGAAACGTCAAATGTCAAACGTCAAATATTAATTCCATATACCTCATACCTCATACCCCATACCTCATACTCATACCTCATACTCATACCTCATACTCATACCTCATTATTTTCTAATTGTTTTGCTTTTTCTAACAGCCAAGCAGAATGTAATATTTCATTTGAATTGATAATTTCATTTTTGAGCTTTACGGATTCAAATTTGTCAAATCTCATGCTGAGTTTAATTAAATCGTTTGTAGCTTTAAGAAAATTCAAGTGCTTTCTTTTGTGAATGTCCTTAATGAGTTTTGAATTTTTCAGGAAATGTTTATATGCATCAATATTAGAAATTGCGCTTTCCAAAGCATCTAATTCATACAGACACCTCAGGGTAAGTGACTTAATATCATTTTTAAAATAGAGGTTTTCATTTGTTGTCATGAGCAAATTACTAAAATCAATGCTGTTGCACAGTTCTAATGCTTTTTCAAAATTTCCAAGCAAAAAATTCAGATGTGAATTTGAATAAGCTAAAACCGTATCCCTGCTTTCGGGAGCTACATAGTCAGTATATTTAGAAATAAATTTTTTCATAATGTCGGTTTCGTTCAGCATCGAGCAAAGTATCAGTATGTTGCGGTACAAATTCAAATTAATAAAGTCCTTTTCCTTATGAGAAAGAACATTGAATTTCAGCATTTCAAGCAGGAATTCTAAAAACTCCTTATTAAAAGAATTGTCTCCCTTGTCCAGTTTATTCAGGTAATACACCTGCATTACTGAATAAATGTTTTTCTTGTCAATTTTTGTAAGGAATGAGAAATGCTTTTTAAAGTATCTTCTTGCTTCCTGAAAATATTTTACCTCATCCTGATGAAAATACCATTGCCATAAGTAATAATAGATCATCAGCAAAGGGGAATCTTCAAAATCCGTCAGGCTGTTCTTCATATACTCAAGCGATTGTCGCAGGAAATCAAACCTGTGTGTTATTTTTACTCGCTGCTCTTCAACTATTAAATAAAACGAATTTTCCATCAGTGAGATCATAAACTGTTTTATTACACTTGATATCTGTTCATTCCGGAAGCTGTCGGTCAGTGTCTTATCAACAAGCAAAAAGCTTTTCATTTCATAAATAAAACTCTTATTTAAATAGTATTCCTGATCTTTGGCTTTATTACTGTTGACTTCTTTTTCAAAGGATTTGATTTTCTTTTCAGCCAGTTCATAAAGATCCCGGCTGCGCATTTCTTCAATCAGCAGCTTCTGATTAGTAAAATTATTTGTTATGAGATTATACTGCAAAAATTTTTCAGCTAATGAATTAAGGTCGGAAAAAAGATTTCGCATATAAGTATCCCTGTATTTTCCGTTACCCGTAAGCTTTCTGAAAAGAATTTCCTTTGTCAGGTTTACATCATCATACCCGGGGTGGTACTTCTTCAGAAAAGAAAAAAGCTGAGCAACTTTGATATTCTTATTCAGAAATGGAGATAAGATAAATTCTTCGAAGAGAGTGATTTCTTTATCCGAAAAGGTTTTCAGAATCTCTATGGCACTATTCTTTATCATATGGAAAATTACAAACAAACAATCTGACCTTAAAGTCAAGATACAATTATGAAAAAATTTCTTTGCAGAAAATATTGAGTAATGCTAATTTTGTTTTAGGTAAATAACAACTGGTGTCAGACGTCAGAAGTCAGACGTCAAACGTTATAAGTAATGCGACAGAAGTTATACTAGATAATATTTTTTATAAATTATTTTTAACATAACCCCAATTAGCATGAAAAACATTTACACTGTCAAATTTATTCCTTTTATTATCCTTATTCTTTTATCGTTTAAAATTAATCTCAAAGCTAACCGGTTTAAGACCAATTAAACATGAGTGATGGCGGTTGATTGCACGATTAAGAAATTTCATTTTACTTTCCTGACATTCATCACTCAATGAGGCAGTCAATCTCCAGTCTTAAAAATTTGAGAGATGGTTGGCGGTCCTGAATTTTAAAAATTAAAATTATAACTAATTAAAAGTAATCAATATGAAAAACATCTTCATTGCCATAGCATTTGTTTTATCCTTTTCCATAATTTCAGGCTTTTGTTTTGAAGAATCAATCGACGGTCAGAAGAAAATTAATTTCATTCACTCTCCCCTTGATTTATCAAAATCCGATATTGAACAGCAAAATAATCCTGACAGTGATCTATCCAATCTTAAAAACTCCGACTGGTATACGTCAGCCATGTCATACCTTCAGAAATCGGAATACAATATTAAGTATGATGAAAAACTCGGTGCATATCAATCTCCTAACAGAGCTAATAATATGAGATTCATTTATCATAAAGACGGCTTTACCGCAAAGCTTCGTGATAATAAAATTCCATTGTTTAATGTGAATGATAAAATCCTTAAGGAAAAAGATAAGAAGTATAAATATCTGGATGAATGGGAGATTCAATTTAGAATTATGAATGAAGAATTAGGAATTGAAAATGGTGAAATCGTTGCATCTGGAAACAAGGCATTCATTGAAAATGGAAATTTGAGAATTGATTATACAAATAATGAAGATGGAATGCGTCAGGATTTTATTATAAAAAATAAACCTGCGAGTATCCGTCCATTCGGGAAAGGCGAAGGTAAGCTGCGATTAAATTTTTCCGCAGATACAAAACTTAAAATGATTCTCGGTGCTGATGCATTGATGTTTAAAGATAAAAAGAATGATATCAAGCTGAAGTATTCTTCACTGAAATGCTGGGATGCAAATGGACACGAGCTACGCGCTTACTTTGAGAATAACTCTCCATCACTCAACCACTTAACTACTCAACTACTCAACCAATTCTCAATTGTCGTCAATGACGAAGATGCTGTATATCCGATAACGATTGACCCGTTGAGTTCGACACCGGTATGGACAGCCGAACCTAATCAGGATGGCGCTTACTTTGGTGCCAGTGTAGCTACTGCGGGAGACGTAAATGGCGACGGTAAATCGGATGTAATCGTTGGTGCGTTTTTGTATGATAACGGGCAGACGAATGAAGGAGGTGTATTTGTTTATCATGGTTCGGTTAACGGACTGTCGGTTTCTCCTGCCTGGACAAGTGAAGGGAATCAGGAAAACGCTGATTTCGGATTGAGCGTTGCAACCGCAGGAGATGTGAATGGAGACGGCTACAGTGATGTTATTATAAGTGCTCCGTATTTTGATCATGGACAAACTGATGAAGGAATAATATATGTTTATCTTGGTTCACCATCCGGTTTAGAGTCAAATCCTTTCTGGACTTATGAAAACAATCAACAGTCTGAAGCAATTGGATATGGTATAGGATGCGCAGGAGATTATAATGCAGATGGATTAAGTGATTTGATTATAGGAGGGAGATCTTATGATAACGGACAAACAGATGAAGGAAGAATATACACTTTCAAAGGAAATGCGACTTCGATTTCAACGACACCTGACTGGACTTATGAAAATAATTCAGCAGATTCACAGCTTGGATTCGTTGTAGGCACTGCAGGTGATATTAACGGCGATGGATTTTCTGATATTGTTGCAGGTGCATTTAACTATGCAAATGCCGGAAGAGCATATATATTTCTTAGCAATGGCACTACATTTCCTGCCTCACCGAATACCACATTAACGGGAACACAAGCCGGTGAGCATTATGGTCAAAGTATCAGTACTGCAGGTGATATTAATGCAGACGGATATTCTGATATAGTTGTCGGTTCTCCTTTATTTGATAACGGTCAGACAGACGAAGGCAAATGTTTTGCATATCTTGGTTCTGCTTCAGGACTTGTTACTACACCAAATTGGACAAAAGAAAGTAATGAAGCAGGAGGATGGTTTGGTATCAGCGTTTCAACTGCCGGAGATATTAACGGGGACGGATATGCAGATATTATTCTTGGCGGAAATAAATTAGACGATGGAGTCCAGACAGATGAAGGAAGAGTATTTCTCTATCTTGGCAAAAATTCCGGAGTGAATTTTGGAAGTACATTAATTTATGAAAGTAATCAGGCATATTCAGAATTCGGATACAGTGTCGCTTTAGCAGGAGATGTTAATGGTGACGGATTTTCGGATGTAGTGGTAGGTGCTTATAGATATAGTAACGGTCAGGATTATGAAGGGCGAGCGTTTTTGTATCTTGGCTCTGCACATCCAATGAGTACAACTCAAAATGTATTGCTTGAAAAAAACCAGGCTTCTTCGTTGTTCGGATGCAGTGTCTCAACTGCCGGTGACGTGAACGGCGATGGTTATGCTGATGTAATAATTGGAGCTTCAGATTTTGACAATGGTCAAACTGATGAAGGGTCAGCATTTGTGTTTCATGGTTCTGCTACAGGTCTTTCTTTTGTTTCAAACTGGACAGCTGAAAGTAATCAGGCAACTGCAAATTTTGGAAATTCAGTTTCTACTGCCGGTGATGTGAATGGTGATGGTTATTCGGATGTAATTATTGGCGCATATCATTTCAGTAACCAGCAATCAAACGAGGGAAGAGTTTTTATTTATCACGGTTCAGCTTCAGGATTATCTCCTTCTTCAAATCTGACTATTGAAAGTAATCAGACAGATGCATATTTCGGAGAAAGTGTTTCAACTGCAGGAGATGTTAATGGTGACGGGTATTCGGATGTATTAGTTGGTTCACCGAATTTTGATAACGGGCAAACGAATGAAGGAAGAGCTTTCGTATATTCAGGTTCTTCGACAGGACTATCGGGTACGGCAAGCTGGACGACCGAGAGTAATCAAATTGGTTCAGAATATGGTTCCAGTGTTTCATCAGCCGGTGATGTAAATGGAGATGGCTATTCCGATGTAATAATAGGAGCGCCTTTATATGACCAGTCTTTCACAGATGCCGGACGTGCTTATTTGTATCGTGGTTCTTCCACAGGTTTGTTAACAAGTAGCAGCTGGGTGGGAACATCCGGTCAGCTTAATTCTCATTTTGGTAATAGTGTATCGTGTGCAGGAAACGTAAACGGAGATGGATTTTCAGATATTATTGTTGGTGCATCTTCTTTTAGTAACGGGCAGTCTTTTGAGGGTAAGGCATTTTTATATTATGGTTCTGATCAAATGACTTCCACTGCGGACTGGACAGCGGAAAGTAATATTCAGTTAGCAAACTTTGGTGTAAGTGTTTCATCAGCCGGTGATGTTAATGGCGACGGGTATTCCGATGTAATTGTTGGCGCTACCGGGTATGATAACGGACAGGTGAATGAAGGCAAAGTATATATTTACAACGGCTCTCCGGCAGGATTATCAAGTGTAGAAAACTGGACATCTGAAGCTAATCAGGATTATGCAGACTTCGGGTCTTCTGTTTCTTCTGCCGGAGACGTCAATGGTGACGGATTTTCTGATGTAATTGTCGGGGCTTCTGCTTATGATAACGGACAGACAGATGAAGGAACAGCTTTTGTTTATTATGGCGGATTCTTTGCTTCGTCTATTTCTTCTAATCCGAGACAATTTAAACCCGGCTCAGTCAACGTTGTCTCTTCAGGAATGATTACCGGAACAGACGGAGGTGTAAAGCTTCAGCTGTTCGCAAAAAGTCCGTTTGGAAAAAGTAACGGCAGAGTTATTTATGAGGTAAAGGAGAACGGATCATCATTCTCAGGTAGCAGCAATGCTTCTGCAACTGTATCTCTGGGTTTGACTGGAACTGTGATAAGTAAAGAAATAACAGGTCTTAATGTAGATAAACTTTACAAATGGCGCTCGAGAGTTCAGTATAGTATGAGTGCTTTCCCTTTTCAGAAATTCGGTCCCTGGAAATATTACAATAATTATATTCCGAATCCGCACGGTAATTTCAGACCAACTAATGGAATTCTTGAGTTCTCATTTAACCTGACAACTTTCATAGAAGGATTTTACAACAGCAGTTCAAATAATATGACAGGCGATACGGTAACAGTCGAATTAAGAAATTCATCTCAGCCTTATAATGTAATTGAGTCAAATAAACAATTTTTAACATCAAACGGAACTTCAGTTTATTCCTTTATAAATGCAGTAAACGGAACACCTTATTACTTAGTATTAAAACACAGGAATTCAATTGAAACCTGGAGTAAATTTGCACAGCAATTTGCTTCAGGATCATTGACATTCGATTTTAGTGATGATGACTCAAGGGCTTTTGGGGATAATCAAAAACAAGTTGATACATCACCGGTAAGATTTGGAATCTATAGCGGCGATGTGAATCAGGACGGTTTCGTAGAATTAACGGATATAACATTGGTTTATAATGACGCAAGCAGCTTTATTTCCGGATATGCATTGTCTGATGTAAACGGGGACAACAATGTTGACCTGACAGATATCACTATAACATTTAATAATTCAAACAGCTTTGTAAGAGTGATGAAACCGTAAACCGGTTGATTGGTTGAGTGGTTAATTTGTTGATAGCAATAACTCGTAATTTGTAACTTTTTTTAACTTTTAACTTTTAACTTTTAACTAAAAAAGAGAATACAAAATGAACAAAAAATTATTATTCTTATTAATTCTTAATTGCTCATTCTTAATTCCTGATTTTACAAAATTAAGTTATGCTCAATATACAAATAATTATGCAGCAAACTTTAACGGTACTAATAGTTATGTATCAGTTCCGAATAGTACGGATCTTAACCCCACGACCGCAATTACAGTTGAAGCGTGGATATTCCCCACATCGCTTCCTTCTAATTCAGCTTGCATCATTGGGAAGAATTATCTTACCAGTTACTATTTTGGTATTGAAAACTCAGGGAGATTTATTTTTTTTCCAAAAGGAGGTGCCTCTTTTCTCAGAAGCAGAGTTTCCGGTACTGTAAAGCTGAACCAATGGGCGCATATCGCTGCAACCTATGACGGAGTTACAACAAGGCTTTATTTAAACGGAGGACTTGATACATCAACAAATACCATCACGGGTCCGGTAGGAAATAATACTGATTCTTTATTCATTGGTGCCGACAGACTCGCCGGTTCGCCCGCATTTTTTTTCAGCGGCAGACTGGACAATGTAAGGATCTGGAAAAGTGCAAGAACTCAGGCGGAAATATCATCTCACAGATTTATTCCGCTTGAAATACCCGGGTTGCTAAATGTTCCTTATTCTACCATTGCTGCAAGCTATCAGTTTGATAATGATGCAATCGACAACAGCGGTCAGAATCAGGAATTTGGAAATGAAAGAAACATTACTTATGAAAATTATTCTAACAAAGCTGTAAATTACACTGATTACAATAACAGTCTTGTTCTAAACGGAACTACAGATTATGCCAGGCGAGGTAATTACAACAGTGTGTATGATCCGACTTCCAGCATTACACTTGAAGCATGGATAAAAAGAGATACCACAGGGACACAGCCCGCGACGCAAAACATTGTAAACAAAAGCGGTGGAACGACACGGTATAATTACGCACTCTTTTTATTGGCAACAGGTCAGATCTATTTTTCAATAAGTGACGGTGCATATAGTGTACAATCAGCAGTCGGTTTAGTAACTAATTCTCAGTGGACCCATATTGCGGCTGCCTACAGTCAGGTATCGGGAAAGGCAGTTATTTACATGAATGGGGATACAGTTGCATCCGGTACTTTTTCCAGTTCACCTGCAATCCCAAGCAGCAACGACAGTACGTTCATTGGGGGAATCGGAGCGACTTCTTATGCTGCAAATAAATTCAAAGGTCAGATTGATGAAGTAAGGATCTGGTTTAAGGCAGCGCGCACACAATCTCAGATAAAGGAATACATGTTTAAGCATTATCAGGCAACTACCTCCGACAGTTTAATGCACATTGACTTTGATAAATTTCAAAACAGTTTTAAACTGGGAAACGCATACTTTCTTGGAAGTCTTTTGCTAAGAGGAAATGCAACCATAAGTTCAGAACAAAACGCTTCATCGAGCAGACTTAGCTCACCAATGCTCTCTGACGTAACCGGAGACTTTCGTACTAAGTCTTATACTTCAAGTTTAAAAAGGTTTTTTATTCCCGATGCCAATCCGGTCGGAGCTTCGGATTCAATATTCATTTCCGGAGGCGGACCGGTTAGTAATCTTAAAGCATATCTTCTTATATCGCACACCTACACTCAGGATCTTTCTGTAACCCTTACATCTCCTGCAGGTACTACAATCAATTTACTTGTTAACAAGGGAGGCAACGGTAACGACATTATGACTATTTTTTCGGATGCAGCTGATTCCTTTGCAGCATCAGGATTTACAAGTTTAAACGGACCCGGAATTTCATCGGCATTCAGTCCTTCTATTAAACCAGATCAACCTTTATCTTCTTTCAACGGACAAACACCTTCCGGTTGGTGGAAGCTGAAGTGCGTTGATCAGGCAGGTGCTGATATCGGGTATGTTCAAGCATGGGGAATAAACCTTCTTTCGAAAAAGACATTGAATTTAACAGCTTTGATTCAGGGATTTTATGATCCGTTAACAAACAAAATGAAAAGCGACACAGCTCAGATGTTGTTTAGAATACCTCTGCCGCCGTTTCCGATTATAGATTCAGCCAAAGCAGTTCTCGATTCAAACGGGAATGCTAAATTTTATTTTAACCGTGTGAATAATGGTTACAGGGTTTTCAAACACAGAAATTCTATCGAGACATGGACTCCGGGACCTATTCCATTTACCGGCGATACTGCTTCATATGATTTTACAACTGCAGCATCCAAAGCATTCGGCAATAATCAAATACAGGTCAGTGCTTCACCGTTAAGATTTGCCATTTACAACGGAGATATTAATCAGGACGGCTTTGTGGATCTTGCAGACGTAACTGATATTTACAATGACGCTAATAATTTTGTTACCGGGTATGTGAAAACCGATGTAACCGGAAACAGTATAACTGATCTGAATGATGTGTTATTGGCTATGAATAATACGGGGAATTTTGTGAAGGTGTTTAAGCCGTGAAACGCGAGAACGCGAGACGAAAGACGTAAGATGTCAAACGTCAAACGTGAGATGATTTTTTAATATTAAAGAAGTTTTTATACTCGTAACTCATAACTCATAATTAGTAATTAGTAATTAGTAATTAGAAACTTCTGAAAAACTTTTTTGTCATCCCCGCATGC
>CAYNTN010000112.1:0-15858 GCA_964399995.1 uncultured Ignavibacteriaceae bacterium | reverse complement strand
TTACTAATTACTAATTACTAATTACTAATTACTAATTACTAATTACTAATTACTACTGTAATGCCCGAGTTTTTTTGTCGGGTATCCAATCAATAAGATTGAATAGTCATTAAAGGTTGTTGTTCGGATTACCGCCAGGATCATGCGAGAATGATAAATTGTTTTAGTTTTATGTTTTTCAAAAAACTCAATTATATTTAGTAACAAGTAACTAAAAATTAGTAATTAGTCATTAGTAATTAGTAATTAAAAAAGAAATGTGCAGACTTTTATTTGTAAAATCAGAAACGGAATTTAGCATACAGGAATACCTTGAAAAGTTTGCATTGATCTCTAAGCAAAGCAAAGAATTTCAGGGACACGGCTGGGGATGCTCATATCTAAGTGACAATAACTGGAATCATTATAAAAATATACTGCCGGTCTGGGAAGATGATCTTACAAGATTCGGGAAGACAAATTTACTGATTGCTCACGCAAGAAGTGCGTTTAAAGATGAAGGCATTTCTGTTGAAAACAACATGCCGTTTTATGATGACAGGTATGTTTTTGTTTTTAACGGCGAACTTCGTGGTGTAAAGATAAATTCCGAAGGACGTATCGGCGCGGAGAAGATATTTAATTATATAAAAAGATTTGATAAGGGAAATATGCATGATGCGATCTTAAAAGCCACGGGAATAATTAATAAAAAAACTTCTTATATAAGAGCAATGAATATCATCATGTGTGATAAGGAAAATACTTATGCTTATTCTCTGTTCAATGAAGACCCCGGATACTTTACTATGTATTTTAAAAATGATTCTGCTCTCGTAATTTCTTCCATGAAATTTTCCGGTGAAGATAGCTGGACACCAATTGAAAATAATACCTTGACAAAATTATAATGATCATCATAAAAATAGGCGGCGGGAAAGAGATCAATGCTGAAGGAGTAATAAAAGATCTCAGCAAGATCAATGAGAAGTTTATAATTATTCACGGGGCAAATTTTGTCCGTGATGAACTCGCATTGCAGCTCCGAAGACCGAAGAAGACAATTACTTCTGTTTCGGGATATGACAGCGTATTGTCAGATGAGCAAGCAATTGATCTTCAGATGATGGCTTATGCAGGGTTAAAAAATAAAAGGATTGTTGAGTTGTGTCAGCAGTACGGTATCAATGCAGTTGGCTTATCCGGTCTTGATGGAAAGGTAATTCAGGGTAAAAGAAATCAGGGCATACGCACAAAGGAAGACGGCAAATTAAAAATTGTCAGAGATTTTTCGGGCAAGCCAAAAGAAATTAACACTCATCTTTTAAACCTCCTGCTGGATAATGGCTACACTCCCGTTCTTTGTGTGCCGATAATTGATGAAAATAATTTTGCCATTAACTCAGAGAACGATGACATAATAAATGTCCTTCAGTCTGCAATGAAAGCTGAAAAGATAATTCAGTTAATTGAAGCTCCGGGATTTCTTGATGATAAAGATAATCCGGATTCTTTACTGAAGAATATTACACAGAATGAATTGTTTCAGAAAGAAGAGAAATCTGAAGGCAGAATGAAGCGTAAAATGCATGCGTTGAGAAAATTATTTGAAGGAGGCGCAGCGGAAGTATATATAAGCGATGGGCGTACAGAGCATCCGGTGGAAGATGCTTTATCAGGTAAAGGAACGCTTATCAAATGAATTTGGAATTTTCTTTCCCAATTTTCTAACTTTTAACTTTCAACTTTTAACTTTTAACTTACCTTTCAATGAAAGACATAAAAGCAATTCAGGATAAATATGAACTCGGAGTTTTTCCGAGAAGGGATATTGTGATCGTCAAAGGCAAAAATGCTTTGCTTTATGATGACAAAGGAAGGGAATTTATTGACTGTATTTCAGGAAATGGAGTGGCAAATATAGGACACGCAAATCCGAAAGTTGCAGATGCAATATCGGAACAGTCGAGAATATTAATTACATGTCCCGGAATATTCTTTAATGACAGGAAATCTGAGCTTCTAGAAAAGCTGATCAGCATTGCTCCGGATAATTTAAAGAGAGCATTTCTTTCAAACTCAGGAACTGAAGCAGTGGAGGCAGCTCTGAAATTTGCAAGATATGTGACTAAGAAATCAGGGTTCATTTGTGCGACGAAAGCATTTCACGGCAGGACAATGGGTTCGCTTAGTGCGATCAGTAAAAAGGAATACCGTGAAGGATTTGATCCGCTCGTACCCGGATTTTCTTTTGTACCGTTCAATGATTTTGAAAAGCTGAAGGAAAGTGTGAATGATGATACAGCGGGAATCCTTCTTGAGATAGTGCAGGGTGAAGGCGGAATAAATATCGGCAGTAAAGAATATTTTACTAAAGTAAGAGAATTGTGTGATGAGAAAGGGATCATGCTTATCATTGATGAAGTGCAGTCGGGATTCTGCAGAACAGGAAAGATGTTTGCGTGCGAGCATTTTGATCTCAAACCCGACATTCTTTGTCTTGCTAAATCAATCGCAGGCGGAATTCCGATGGGTGCGACATTATGTTCGGATAAAATAGTAATACCTGTAGGCAAACACGGAACAACCTTCGGAGGAAATCCTCTTGCATGCGCTGCATCAATAGCTGCAATTGATTTTATGCTTGAGAACAAGCTCGCGGATATGTCAAAAGAAAAGGGTGATTACTTTATGAAAAAAATGAGTGAAGTGAATTTAAAGATGGTAAGAGAGATCAGGCAGATAGGATTGATGATAGGAATAGAATTAAGAGTTAAGCCGAAAGAATACATACTAAAATTAATGGAAGAAGGTGTGCTTGTATTACCAGGAGGAATGACTGTATTGAGATTACTTCCGCCGCTGACGATTGAGTATGAATATATTGATAAAGTAATTGAGGCTTTGTCGAGAGTATTGAATGAAGAACTTTGAAAGTAATTTAAAAATGCAAAATTGATCAAAGCCACTACACACAGCTTTATTCCGCTTTTGCCGTTGATGCAAATGAAAGAATTTCATTCCTTCAAATTAAATTGCATAATATTTTTTTCCAACCAGGCATCTCAAGAATTACAATACATACATACTGACATTTTTTGTTAAATCCCCGGGAATAATTCATAAAAATAGATTCGGTTTTCAGTATGAAAGATTCGATCTTGAGTATGAAAGATTCGATCTGAGTATGAAAGATTCGATCTTGAGTATAACTCTTCGGAAAATCAACTTTTTTTAGTAAATATTGAGTTTTTTGAAAAGGTCCATACGTCTTGGTCTGAACTCGAATTAAATGAATTTTATTGTATTGACAGAATTTTTAAGGACTGAAGAAAAAAATTCCTGTCCCCGCTGAGTCTCCCTCTTTTTGAATATTATGAATAAGGAAAAATCTAATTGAGGTGACTAAGCGGGTGGAAAGCAACTATTCAATGTCAAGGTAAAGTTCTCCTGGCTAAGCTCCCAACAGCAATAAGCGTCAAAGCAAGTCTGCATAAAAACATTCATAAAAATATTTCTTCTAGACAAAATTCATTCTTTATGAAAAAGCTTAGTAGCTCGTTCCCACAGGGTTTTGTTTGTTGGTGAGTCAAAAAATTTGCTGGAAATTCAAAGTTCTCAAACTTTTTGGAACATCAACAACCGCGAAAAAATATGACAAATGTCATGTTATTTTATGACAAATGTCATAATGATTGTATACAATTTAATTTAAGTTGCATAAATCACTTTTCCAAATCAGTTAACTAAATTAGTCCCCAAAAAAAAAAGGAGTAATCAACATGAATTATTTTACCGGTTTTAGTTCCGCTTCAAAGTTCCTGCTTATTATCTTTTCATTGCTTTTGATTTCCGGGCAAGCATTTTCGGATATTAACGGAAGAACAGGAAGGACACTAAAGACATCATCAAACGGCTGCGGCGGATGTCACGGTTCAAGGGATGTAAGCGTAAGCGTCCTGATAAATGGTCCATCATCCGTATCAACGGGAAGCACCAACACATTTTCAATAACAGTTAATAAAGCCGGTAAGACAGGCGCAGGTGTAGATATTGCAGTTAGACGCGGAGTTCTTGGCGTTATCTCATCGACACTTCACTTACAAAACTCTGAGCTTACACATAATGATAACATTCCAATGTCAGGAGGACAGGTGACTTTGCAGTTTTCATATACAGCACCTGCTTTACCAAGCACGGATACAATTTTTGCTAACGGTAATGCGACAAATAGTGACGGAAATGAATCCGGAGATTCCTGGAACTGGGCTACAAGTTTTAGGGTGGTCGTTAGTCCGCCTGCAAAGATCCTTCATCTCACAGAATTGATTGAAGGATTTTTTGATTCAGGCACGGGATTTATGGTAAGTGATACTGTCAGAGTTTACTTAAGGAATACAGCCTCTCCTTATGCAGTGATAGATTCTTCGGTTTCTGTTCTTAATACTGCCGGAAAAGGAAATTTCAGCTTTGCAAATGCTTCAAATGCCGTTCCTTATTATATTGTAGTTAAGCACAGGAATTCAATTGAAACGTGGAGCTCTGCTGGAGTGAGCTTTGCCGGAGATTCAGCAACATATAATTTTACATTATCTTCAACGGCAGCATACGGAAGCAATCTTAAACTGATGGGTACTAAATACTGTGTTTTCAGCGGTGATGTTCTGCAGGATGGATTTGTTGATCTGACAGATATTACTCTGGTGTATAATGATGCCAACACTTTTGTAACAGGATATAAAGTATCGGATGTAACAGGCAATAACCTGACTGACCTGACCGATATTGTTCTGACATACAATAACAGCACAGCATTTGTTAGCATCCGGAAACCGTGAGGCTTTCAATACTTTTGTTAGCAGATTCAGTTTATTTAATTAATTACGAGATACAAAGAAGCAGGTCTATAAATTAATTCCTGTTATTTTGTATCTCTGCTTTTAATTTACTCTTCGTCCCGGATTACCAACCCATCAGAGTCTCCGGTGTTCTTCCAGGACTCTGATGGTAAGCTACGAATCTTCAACAAATAAACTAACTCTACATCATTTATTCCATTTCTTTTGAATCAAATCTGTCTTCAGATACTTTGTGATTAGTTGTAGAAGCGAGACCAGTAAGAATAAGAAAATTTTCAATAAATATATATTATTTGGGGCTGCATTGTCACATGTGGATTATTTTCAGCTCTATATTGTTGAATTTCAGTTTCTAATTGAATTCTATTGATGAAAATAAAATTATTTTGGATAGCTATGGTTTAGATTTTGTTAATCAAACTGCATTATCCCTTTAATTAATTTTAATTTTAGTATAATTTGATAATGTTAATAAATTCATAAATCAATTTGAAAGTAACCCAAATGAAAAAAATATACATTTCTTTACTTATTATAACAGCTGTTTGTTCTGTTGTAAATTCACAGACAATAGTTGGAACTTATCCATTCCCGAATTATTCTCAGTACAATTCCTTCTGGGGAATTACAAAGATTGGAGATACACTTCGTGTAGCTACGGACAATAACGGAAGCATTTATAAAGTTACTACGACAGGAATAATCACCGACAGTCTTACTACACCTTATGCTTTCAATCACGGGCTCGTTTGGGACGGAACCGCTTACTGGATCGCACAGGATTTCAGAACTGCCGGAGCGAAACTTTTCAAAATAAATACAGCAGGACAGAGCATTGACAGCATTCAGCTTCCGGCACTGATCGGAGGTGCAACCGGTGGTATCGGCGATATTGCGATTGACGGAGACGGCATATGGTTTTCTGTTTACTCGCCTGACTTTACAACCTATCCTTATGCCTATGCATATAAAATAAACTTAGCTACTAGACTGATCACTGACACAATTCCTCTAAGAGGACGACAGGTTCAGGGAATAACGGTAAAAGGCGATACAATATTTTATGTTAATGATTATTTTCATACGACTCCCGGTCCCGATCCGGAAAGAATCTATGCTTACAGAAAGTCTACAGGTGATACTTTATTTTCTTTTGCAACACCAGATCCTGACGGCGACTGTAGTCCGAGAGGTCTTCACTGGGATGGTCAGTATCTCTGGCTGATCGCTGACAGAGTAGGAAACAACATGTTCCTTTACAGAACACTTTACAAATATGCAATTACAGGGCAAGGTAATCCTGTGATTACAACAAGTGTTAATTCCGTTGATTTCGGGAATACTATAATCGGATCAACTAACGACAGAAGCATGACCATTACTAATACCGGGACAGCGAATCTGATCATATCGAATTACAACATGACCAGCGATAGATTTGAAATTGCGCCAAACGTAGTTCCGGATACGCTGACTCCTTCACAGACGAAAAATTATGTTTTAAAATTCACTCCGAATGCTTATGATACCATTTCAGCTCAATTGAGAATAGCAAGTAATGACGGCGTTACACCTGTTAAAATAATTTCATTAAGAGGAAAAGGAGTTTATAACGGCAGTTATATCTCTTCATCAGTTAGTTCAATAGTTTATCCGGACAGAAGGATTAATTCCCTTTGCGGCGGATACTTTGTCATTACAAACAAGGGAAGTGAATTACTTTCTATAAGTTCTATCACAACAAATACACCGAGGTTCAGGCTGGATACCACAGGTCTTGTATTTCCAATGGTAATTGACACACAAAAGACACGACTGGTCCGGATCTGGTTCAATCCTGTAGCTACAGGATCTGTTTCGGATACAGTGAAGATTAATTCTAATGCATTAAATAATTCACAACTGAAAATTCCTCTTACCGGCAGTGCAGTAAATAATCCGACAACTCTCGGTGAAATTTTCTGGCAGGGAAATATTCCGGACAATCCGAATACAACTGCTGATAACTATAAAGTTGTATCAATGAAAGAAATACCGGACGTAAACTATGACGGACGAAATGACATTATTGTATCAACAGATAATTACTGGACAATATGCTACAACGGAAATTCATCGGTCAGTGACGATACTCTCTGGAAATTCAACACCCGCCAGAGCAGTTTAGTCTCAGGCTCTGTCGTTTATGAAGATGGTATGCAGATAATGGATGACATTAATAATGACGGAATACGTGACGTAGCAATCGGAACAGGCGGTAACAATGAACTTGTGTATGCTCTTTCCGGAAGAACAGGAAAGCTAATCTGGATTTACGGTGATTCCTCGATTACATCAGATGGTGATATAAACGGTCTGAGTGTACTGAAAGATTATAATAATGACGGAAAAAAAGATGTTCTCGTGGCAGCAACCGGCGAGGGAATGGGAGACGGAAGACATGCTGTAATTTGTTTAAATGCAGTTAACGGCGGTCTCATTTTTTATCAGGTTCAAAACGGAGAGTTTACTCATTCAACTACTTCAACAAGTATAGGCGGAGCAATTGATTTCAGCAGCAACGGAGGACCCTACGGAATTAACGGTTTCAATAACTCGGGATCACAAATATGGTCTGTCCCGGTAGCAAGTACAGTCTGGAATCTGAAAGAAATTCAGGATGTCAATACTGACGCTGTTACTGACATTGCAAGCTTCATAGGATTCAACGGGACTATAAAAATCATATCCGGTAGTGACGGAGCTCAGGTCTGGAGTCAGGATTTTGGTGCCAGCATTGACGGGAATATTAGATTGATGGATGACATTTCCGGAGACGGATTCAGGGATATTGTTTCTTCAGGACCGAGAAATCTTTCACGGATTGATTCAAGATCAGGATTGGTTTTCTGGACAAGTTTCCTTGACGGAAATTACATTCACGGCGTTGATCAGCTCAGCGATCTTACCGGCAATGGAATCAAAGAAATTGTTGCTGGTACACAAAACAGTAATTTATATGTTGTCAATGGGGACAGTGGAAGGATATTGTTTTCATATAATTTCGGAACAGCTACAACAAATACTGTTGAGCAAGTAGCAGGATTAAGAAGTATTGACGGGAATGTAAGTTCGGAGTTTGTCGGCGGCAGCAGAACGGGTAAGTTAATTTGTTTCTCAGGCGGTCCAAGCGGAATAGTAGGTGTTTCTAATACATCTTCACTCATACCGGAAAAATATTCCTTGAGTCAGAATTACCCGAATCCGTTTAATCCGGTGACGAAGATCAAATTCGATATTCCGTCAGAGGTCAGAGGTCAGACGTCAGACGTGAAGCTGACTGTGTTCGATGTGCTGGGAAAAGAGGTTATTACTTTAATAAATGAAGCGTTTGCACCCGGAAGTTATGAAGCTGATTTTGATGGAAGTAATTTTGCCAGCGGGATTTATTTTTATAAGCTGGAGGCGGGAAGTTTTATTGAGACGAAGAGGATGATGCTGCTGAAATAAGGACATTTGTCCTATCAAAACGATAGAATGAGTGAATGCAAAATCAGATTTTTTATTAAACATCCCGTAGGGATGAAATATCGGTAATGATAAAATTGTGGATTCTAAATCATCCCGTAGGGATGAAATGTTGCGGTCAAGCTGGTTCACATTCAATCCCTACGGGATTAGTTTGGTGTGCTATTTTAATCCTACCCATATTTAATCCCTACGGGATTGGATTTAACATCTTCAGAGTTACAATAATTGATAAATGAATTATTTAAGATTGTTCACAGGACAAATGTCCGTATAGTAAGTAAGGTGAAACGTTAGACGTCAAGCGTGAGACGAAAGACGAAAGACATATACAGGAGAGGTGTAGAAGAAGAAAGTATGATTAAATATTGATAGATATTGCTTTGAAAAATGAGATATAACTCATTTAATTAAAAGAGCTTAGCAATTATTTATGAAGTTAAAAGTAATGGTAACAATTCAATTTAAATTAACTAACTGAAGTAACAATAAACAATTGTGACTAATCTACAAATGAGCAGAGTATTTCTTACAATAATTTTTGCAACTATACTTTCAAAAGTATCTTCTGCTCAGCTTCCGAATCACAACATGCAGTTCCTTGCTAATCTGAATCAGCATATCACTAACGATACTTATTCCGGCTGCTGGGGGTATGTTGATTCCGCCGGTAATGAATATGCAATACTCGGCACTCATCTCGGAACTGCCTTCATTGACATTACAAATTCATCGAACATTCATGAAGTTGACTTTGCGCTTGCGCCTGTATCGGGGAGCGGAAATCACTGGAGAGAAATCACGGTTTATTCACATTATGCTTATGTTGTTACTGAACAATCGGGAAGCGGTATAGAAATATTTGATCTGCAGTATCTTCCTGATTCAGTTCATCGTGTAAACAGATTTATTCCGCCCAATCATCTTACTACACATACTATCTCAGTTTCAGGTCCGTATCTGTATTTGAACGGAGCGAATTCATCTTTCGGCCAGGGAGTAAAAATTTTAGATCTGACAATAAACCCGGCATTGCCTGTTGTCAGAGGTTCTTTAAACACACATTACATTCACGACTGCAGAGTAGTCAACGACACTATATGGGCTGCCTGTCTGTCTAACGGAATAAGAATCATAGATGCTTCAAATAAAGATCAGCTTCAGTTTGTAAATTCTTTTTTAACACCTCCTCATTATGCAACACACAATTCCTCTCTGACAAAAGACAGAAAATATTTATTTACAACTGATGAAACAGCATCACCGACCGCCGGCACATTAAAAATTTATGACATTCAGAATTTAAGTAATATTACTTTTGTAAGAGACTGGCGTCCTACAAACATTAGTACTTCACAGGTTCATAATATTGAAATTTACGGTGACACTGCTGTCATTGCTCACAGATCAGCGGGGATCAGAGTGCTGGATATTTCAAACCCTGTCAACCCTGTTGAGATTGCATGGTATGATACATTTCCATTAAATAACAATAATGAATTTATCGGATGCTGGGGAGTTTATATGTTTCCGTCGAAAAAAATAATTGGTTCGAATAAAGAAGACGGACTCTGGGTCGTTCAGCTTGGAAAGCCGACTCATGTTGTTAGTAATAATTCGGATGTAAATGGGTATAGTCTCTCACAAAATTATCCGAATCCGTTCAATCCGGAAACCGTTATTCGTTATTCGTTAATAGAAAATAGCTTTGTCACTCTGAAAGTCTATGATGCGATTGGTAATGAAGTTGCAATTCTGGTTAACAAAAAGCAGAACTCCGGATCTTACAACTATCAATTATCAACTGTCAACTATCAACTATCAAGCGGTGTTTACTATTATGAATTGAAAGCAGGAAATTTCAGAGAGGTAAAGAGAATGATCCTCCTAAAGTAAACTTAAATCTGATTGAAAACAATTTTATTAATTGCCGTTCTTGCGGTATTTAATTTGCAGTGTTATTCACAAGGATGGTATCGTCAGGTAAGTTCAACAACTAATTATTTATACAGCATTACCTTTGTAAACACTGCAACCGGCTGGGCTTGCGGACAAAACGGAACCATTCTGAAAACAACTAACGGCGGTATCAACTGGACTAATCAGCAAAGCGGTTCATCGCAGTTTTTATATTCCGTATTTTTCATTGATGAAAATACAGGCTGGGTTGTCGGTCAATCCGGAACAATAAGAAAGACAACAAACGCAGGAGTAAATTGGGGAAGTCAAGCAAGCAGTTTTACCGGTTTTATTTATTCAGTATTTTTTACTGATGTAAATACAGGATATTTTGCCGGAAGTTCGGGGACAATATTTAAAACTACAACAGGCGGAGCAAACTGGTTTACCCGAAACAGCGGAGTTTCGAATACTCTCAGCTGCATCTACTTTCCGCCGACCGGTACTTCTTTTATAGGATACATTTCCGGAGGAAGCGCGACTGAGGGGACAGTTCTTAAAACAGTTAACGGAGGAGATGACTGGGAACGGCTTACGGGAACAGGAAACAACTGGCTGTTCGGAATTTATTTTACTGATCCTGTAATTGGCTGGGCTGGAGGGATTAATGGTACAATACTTCACACTACAGACGGAGGCATTAACTGGATCAGTCAGACAAGCGGAACTTCCAACAGAATTGTTTCTCTAAATTTTGCAAATGAAAATACCGGCTGGGCAGTAGGTTATGCCGGAACTATAATTCACACTACAAATGGAGGTTCAGTCTGGACTTCACAAATCAGCAACACAACAGAGAATCTTTGGTTTGTGGATTTCATTGATGAGGAATTAGGTTGGGCTGCAGGATGGAATGGAACGATTTTGCATACAACAAACGGTGGGATTACCTTTGCAGAATCGGCTGCAAATGAAATACCATCAGGATTTCAACTCTTTCAAAATTATCCTAATCCATTTAATCCGGTGACCGTTATTCGTTATTCGTTAATCGAAAATTGTTTCGTTACTTTGAAAGTTTATGATTTACTCGGTAATGAAATTACAACTCTTGTTAATGAAAAACAAAACAGGGGATTTTACAACTATCAACTATCAACTGTCAATTATCAACTTTCCAGCGGGATATATTTTTATAAACTTGAGACCGAAAATTTTACTGATACCAAACGGATGATTTTGTTAAAGTAAAAAATACTGAAATTATTTTTTTCAAAGAAAGGCTGATTACTTGTCAGCCTTTTTTGTTTGGTGATTTTTACAAGTCAGGATATATTTTTCCGGCAGAAGTAGTGCGAGAAACTAGTAAACTGAATTTTATGAATACTGTTTTATAACAAAAATCATATCAGATAATGATCAAAGTCATACTATTTATTTATAGATTTTTGTAATATAATATTGATTTTTTGAAACGAGTTAGTATGCCATATGTAAAATAAAATCTTGAATTAGACATTAAGAAGTAATAAGTTAAAAGAAAAAGCTCATGAAAAAAATAATATTAGTATTGCTCATTGTTCATTGTTCATTATTCATTGCAAAGGCACAGTGGACACAACAAAGCTTGCCGACTACTGCACAGATATTTGACATAGCTTTCCTGAATAAAGATACCGGCTTCGTTGCAGTGAATGCAAACCAGTTTTTTAGAACTACTAACGGCGGAACGAACTGGGATAGTATTAGTAACTTCAGGATTTATGTGATGAATGCGATTGATGATACAACACTATACGGAATAAGCCCCGACGGGACGAAGTTTTACAGAACTTTCAACGGCGGGACAAACTGGGATGTAATTTCTACTTCAGGATATTGCTATATTTCTTTTATAAATAAAGATACCGGTTGGATAAGCAGTTTGGGAGGAATATTAAAAACCACAAACGGTGGATTGAGTGCAGCTTTGATTTCTACAGATGCAAACTGTGGTCGTTTAAATTTCTTAGAGCAAAAATATAATAATGAATATTGCGGATTTTATCTTACAGGCGACGGCTTCACTTTGCGGAAGACTACAAATAGTGGAATTAATTGGATAAATGTTACGAATTCTTTAGGGAGTGGAAGGTACAGTTCAATTTTTTTTCTAAATAAGGATACAGGATGGAGTTATTTTGTTTACAATATAAGACCCTGGGAATTTATATATACATCCAATGGAGGAACCAACTGGATAACACAGTATATTGATAGCGGTTCACATCCTGCAGGAGAATTATTTTTTCTTAATGAAAAAAAAGGATGGGGGGGAAGAGGAATATTTAGAACATGGGCTACTTCAAATGGGGGCTATAGTTGGGGAACACAATACAACCCTCTCTTTGCATCTGTACAATTGTCTTTCATACATAGCCTCTTAGGATGGAGTGGAACAAGTGGAATCGTTAAAACTACGAACGGGGGAGGAGTCATTACATATATAGGTTTTGACAGTAACAATACGCAAATTCCAACAACGTTCATACTAAACCAAAATTATCCCAACCCCTTTAACCCTCAAACAACAATAGAATTTTCAATTTCTAAAAACTCTAATGTGAATTTAATAATATATGATATAGCTGGAAAGGAAATTTTGAAATTGTATGATAAAGAAAGTTTAATAGCAAGTAATTATAAAGCGGTGATTGATTTTGGAAAGCTGAATGTATCAAGCGGAGTTTATTTTTATACTTTGAAAGTTGTTGACGAAAGAAGCACGCAGATTTTTAATCAGACAAAAAAAATGATATTCAATAAGTAAGTATGTAGTTAAAAAGTTGATCAGTTGATTAGTTAATTTGTTAATTTAATTTAGTGAATAATAAATAATTTATGGTTTAAAAATGGTAATTCATTCATTTTAATTCATGATTTTTCAAAATAGAGGAGAGTTAAAAATGAAATCTTTAAAAATTTTAGTTGTATTTGTTTTAACTTATGCATCTGTATCTGTTTGTTATATGAATACAGAGGCGCAACTTGCTCCAAGCGATAGAATGAAAAAAAATTTTTATATGGGAGCTCAAGAGGGATGGCTATACCCTGAATATTACTGGATGTATAAAGAACTAAGTTTCAATACAACAATTGACTGGGGAAATGAAAGCGACTTTGATGTAACATATCAATCAACTTATCCCAGATGGCATGGCGGCTTTTTTGATACTCTTCGTGGAAGAGCAACACTTCCTCCCGGATATTCTTATCCAGACAGCGGACTTGCTGATGGTTATCTTTCAAGCTTAAACTTTATGCTCGATAGCTGGAAGGATACAATTTCTGCTAACTCAATGCTTTTAAGATCTGCAAAAATAAACAGACCTACGTTCGGTCAGAGAAGTGACTACCAGTCAGAATATGAAGCGCCTCAACTCACAGGCGGAAGCATTAGGCCCGGATACGGATATCTGATACATCAAATCGGAGAAACGTATTCAGAAACATGGAAAGAGGAGAATGTAAGTGGAAGAGTCTGTTATGTAATCCCTCATGCACAAGGCAGAGATGCTAACAACAGTTATATTGTGAGCGGTCTTTATGAAAAGAATGAGCAGACAAATATTCTAATGAGAGGACCATATCTTTATTCCGACAGAAAAAGAGAAGGACAAAATTATAAATGGTTTGTAAAACCAAGAATGAGAATTGATTCTAACGTTGCTAATGACTCAACTAACTGGAATAAGAAAGTTGTAAGGGTTGACGTGTTTAATTACGATAGTGCATTAATTTTATCAATTGACATAAAAGTTGAGAATTTTTTAGATTCTTTACATTACAATGGAAATTATTTAGAAATTTATTCATTTATCAGTGGTCCTAATCCTTTATTAGTTACCGGTGATGTACTTTCTCCAGCGGAAATAGATTCTGCTACATACTATTACACACCATTTGATCCGAGCAGGGTGGATTACAGAATATACTGGTATGGAGAGGTCGATGTGTGGCTTGATTACGTCCGGTTAGATGATGAGTGGGCACATTTTTTGTTTACTGACACTGCGGATGCTTTACCTTTAAGTATAAATCCCTGGCATTTTCATACGAAGCTTCAGCAGGAAGTGGAAACATTCGGCAATAGAGGCGGCTTCGGATATTTTTATCTCGACGAATATTACTATAATCACATTCCCTGCATTAAAGAAGTGTTGAGATTGGTAAAGGTATACAATCCCAATACAGGAATAATCATGGTTAATGTTCCTTCCGGCGGCGGCGGTGTAAAGAACGAGCCAAATGTTGAAGACCTGTACAATCAATTAAATCAAATGGGAATATTCATTAACTTTATTGCAACTGACAGTTATCGTCTGAATGATAATACACCTCTTCCGGCTAACTTGCCTAAACCTGATTCATCTGAATTTCCCGGGACAGTATTATATAACAATGCCGGCAGTAATAATCAGTATAATGATCACCTTAATACCATTGCATTCGATACCGGGTATTTCAGAAAAGGATATAAGAGAGCAGCTAGTATAATAGAGAATAATTCCAACACAGTCTTTAATGCAACAATTCAGGCACATAGTGTTGAAGTAAATTTTCGGGCTCGGCTCAACGAGGGATCATAGTTTAAAAGAGGTCATTAACATAATTCCAGCTGAATACAGTCTTTCACAGAATTATCCGAATCCATTTAATCCTGTAACAAAAATAAGCTTTGACTTACCAAATGATGGTTATGTAAAATTAACAGTTTACGATTTCCTCGGTAGAGAAATAGAACGTCTGATAAATAAAGAGTTTAGAGTCGCGGGAGGATATACAATTGACTTCAACGGTAGTGATCTTGCCAGCGGGATTTATTTTTATAAGTTGGAGACGAATAGTTTTTCTGCAAATAAGAAAATGGTGCTTTTACAGTGATGCTGCTTGCTGATTGTCATAAGAAAAATTTTAAGCCGGATGATAAATGCCTCAGGTTTTATAATTTTATTTTAAAAACCAAATGTTGTTACTATACTTCATAGATTAAGTGATTTAAATCCCCGATATTGAGCAAAAAAAATCCCAAAAATGAAATTCAAAGTCATACTTGCATTTACCCTGAATCTTTTATGCGCTCAGCTTTACTCTCAGTCATTACAATGGCGATTGCTTCCTACTTCACCCGGAACAACAGGTGTCAACAGAAATGAAGACATATATTTCATCAATTCGAACACCGGCTGGGTTGTCGGCTATGACGGGAATGTTGATAGAACAACTAACGGAGGAAATGTTTGGGTTAGAATTTTTAATTCTACTTTCGGAGACCAGTTCAGGAGTACGGGATTTTTTGATGAAAACACCGGATTGCTCGGCACTTTAATAAACGACTCAAACAGGATTTTGTACAGAACAACAAACGGCGGATTTAACTGGACAGCCGTAACAAATATAACAGGCAGAAGACCGCAGGGTATCTGCGGAATTTCCATTGTAAATGAAAACATTGCTTATGCCTGCGGAAGATACTTTGGCTCGGCAAGAGTCATTAAGACAACTGATAAGGGAGTTTCATGGAATCTGGTTTTTTCGGATACATCGAAAGCAAAGACACTGATTGACATTTACT
>CAYNTN010000111.1:0-15928 GCA_964399995.1 uncultured Ignavibacteriaceae bacterium | reverse complement strand
ATATTATTCTATTCATATATTATTTTAATAATAAATGGTAAATTGAATAAACCTAAATTTACAAATATGAAAAAAAATATTTTCTTTTCTCTTTTAATTCTGATTCTTTTAGCAAACTTATTTGCAAACGGTTATGCTCAGGTAAATTCTAAAAGTCTTGCTCCCAGATTAGATAGTGTGATTGATTCTTTTTATATCAATGACAGTCTGCCGGGGATCTTAGTCGGTATCTGGACTCCCGGATTTACATATGAGAAAGCAGTTGGTAAAGCTGATATTAAAACAGGTGTTGACCGGAAGTATGACGATAAGATCAGAATAGGAAGCATTACGAAAACATTTGTAGCGACGGTGATATTACAGTTAGTGGATGAAGGTAAGATCGGGCTTGACGATAAGCTGTCAGTTTATTATCCCGATTATCCGAACGCTTCCAACATTACGATCAGACAAATATTGGATATGACAAGCGGCATTCCTGATTACATTGAAAGCCCCGTAGTGCTTAAGAGTTTTGTTTATGACAGGTTAGATAAATATTCTCCAAATCAGATCTATGAAATTACCAAATCCATGCCTCCGGATTTTGCACCGGGTACAGGCTGGAAATATTCAAATGGAAATTATAACATCCTCGGGATGATGGTTGAAAAAGTTACAGGTAACAAGATTGAAGAAGAGATCAACAAAAGAATTATTCTTCCGCTTGGACTTAGCAACACAAGCTTTCCAACTTCTCCATACATAGAAGGGCAGTATAGTCATGGATATTTTTCAGATACACTGACAGGCGAGCTGTTGGATTTTACTGTGATGGATCCTTCAATTGGTTGGGCAGCGGGAGCCATGATTTCAAATATACCCGATCTCAAAATCTATTCGGATGCACTTTCGAAAGGGACGATGATCAGCGCAAAGACACAGGGAGAAAGATTAAAGTTTGTAAATACCGGAGTAGTGGATTTTGTGAAATACGGTCTCGGGATATTTTCAATGGGAGGATTCATCGGTCACAACGGCGGGATCACCGGATACAATACAACCATGTGTTATAACCCGGAGCTTGATGCTACGATAATAGTTTCGGTAAATGAATTTGGAGTGAATGGAGGAAAGTCAGATGCAATCTTTACAAGACTGGCAGACCTGCTTTATCCTGATAAGAATTTTTTTAAGTAAAAAACTGAGATTTAAGATGACAGAGGGTTTAAAAAAGAAAATAGAGAAACTGACTGATAACATTCTCGAGATCAGAAAGAAAACCAAAGAGGAGAGTCATGAATTTTTTGACAGTGAAAAGGCGGTAAAGTTCAAGTCAATGATCACGAATCACATTATTCCGCTGGTTAAAGATTCTTCCAACATTTTGGGCAGGTCAGGATGTTTTTTAAATTACTATTCAAATGAGCTGGCTGTAATCAGAGATCCCCGCAAAAGGATTTTCATACAGATCCTTTTTTATCCCTATGGTCACAGTAAGATCACGCTTGGTGTAAATGCGCCATTCCTGCAGTTTTCATACAGTCCTCTAAAAGAGAATATTAAAGTTACCACAAAGCTTTCCATTAAATCAGATGAAGCACGGAATAAAATTGATGAACTTGAAATAGATGAATTTGCACAGGAAGAGATTGATAAGTATTTTTTTAATTTTTTGAAGGATGTGGTTAAGTTTAACAGTTAACAGTTAACGGTTAACAGTTAACAGTTAACAGTAACAGTTAGCAGTTAACAGTTAACAGTTAGCAGTTAATACCCTTTATTCAAGTAATGCTCAATTCCCAATACCTAGTACCCAATAAACTTGTCCTACTACCCGATTCCAATGCATCAGGATTCTAATTATTGATGAATTCGGTCTAAGATTGTAATTTTATAATAAGTTTGAATTTTATATCAAAATGATTAGTTTTGAATAAAGAATTCTACAAATCAAATAATTCCCATAATGAAATCCTACCTATTAATTTCAGTTATTACATTTTGTTTTACAGTTAATGTATTTGCTGATGATATTTTTATCAAAACAGGAAGCAGAACAAGTCATACGGATGAAGTAAACTTAATCAGTTCGGATAATTATAAAACTGTTATTGATGTAAAGCTTAACGGTTTCTACAATAAGAAGGTTGAAGTGTATGGTTCAGTTTATGATAACGTATATTTGAAAGATTATGTATCTCTCGGAACAGAGGGACAGGCAGCGCTTCCGACAATTACAAAATTGATTGCTATTCCGAATTACAAAGATGTGAGAGTAGTGATAAACAATTCGGAGTTTCAGATATTTGATTCATTTGATGTAATACCATATCAGGCTCCGCCTTTAAGAAGTACAAACGGTATTTCAAATATCTTTCAAAAAGATAATTCTTACTATTCCACTAACAAAAATTTTCCTGATAACATTGTGAGCATTAAGGAAATTGCAGTGATGAGAGATTACAGAATTGCCGTTGTGATGATAAATCCTGTTCAATATAATCCCGCTTTAAAGCAGCTTAAAGTTTATACCGATATTGATTTTGAATTGAGATATGAAGGCACTTCAACTATAAATAACGTTTCAAATCCTTCAAACGGCATTTCAAAGAGCTTCCAGAATTTATACAAGCAGCTGATATTTAATTACAACGGTGACAACACTTTTACGGTACCTCCGAAGATGCTTGTGATTGTTCCGGATAGTATTGAAAGCAGCATCACACCTTATGTTGAATGGAAGAATAAGAAAGGAATTAAAACCACTGTTAAGAAACGTTCCGAAATAACCGGCAATCCTTTTCCGACTTCACTGGAAATTAAAAACTATTTAACCACTCTTTATAACAGTCCTGATAAAATTGAATATGTTCTTCTTGTGGGAGATGTCAGAGGTGACAATACTATCACATGGTTTAATGCGACGGGAGGGAAGTCTGATCATCCTTATATGTGTCTTGACGGTTCGGATATACTCCCTGATATAGTTTTAGGAAGGATTTCTGTACAGTCTGCAGGTGAACTCGATACTGCTGTTGCAAAATTAATACAGTACGAAAAGCAGCCGAATATGTCGGAGACTGACTGGTACAAGAGAGCGTTTGTGCTTCACAGCAATGACGGGATCGATCCGATTAACATGCAGGTTGCACGAAATGTATTTTTAAATGAAGGCGGATTTACGAATGTCGATGTCGCTAACATGAGCACTCCGCAAAGTCAGATTACAAGTTTCATTAACGGAGGAGTAAGCTGGATATGGTTTATCGGACATGGCAGTGAAACTTCATGGGCAGGTCCGGTTTGGAGCATGTCTAATATGGTGAATCTGAATTTCGGATACAGGCAGCCGCAGATAATTTCAATTGCTTGTTCGAATACAGATCTTGATTATTCACAGACAGCAGATTGTTTCGGTGAAGCATGGATTGAAAGGAGTCAGAAGAATTCCGCATCCAACTTTACGGGTTCGACTGAACTCTGTGCATTCTATACAACCGATACAATCGGCAGGGAAATGCTGTATGCATATTTCAGACACGGGATTTATGATTTCGGATCAATGCTGAACTACGGAAAGATCCGTGCTTATAATTATTTCGGCGGCAGCGGAACTGTAGTAGAAACTATAAATCAGTTTATGGTTCTCGGGGATCCGACGCAGGAAACTTATTCAGATGTACCTAAAAGTTTGAGTTTGTTATCTTCACTTGCCGGATCCGAATATTTAATAAATGTAAAAGCAGCCGGCATTAATTCTAAAGGAGCGTTGGTTGCAATTAATCAGAACAGTGTACTGAAAATTTCAGGATACACTGACAGTCTGGGAAATTATCGTTTCAATTCTTCTTATATTGAAAATTCCATTCCTGTTAATCTAGTTGTGACGGGAAAAAATTTAATTCCTTATGACGGGGATATGATATTAACTAATGTGAACAGTGTTTCACAGTCAGCTCAGGATTATTCTTTAGCTCAGAATTATCCTAATCCTTTCAATCCGAGTACAATCATTAATTACAGTATTCCGACAAATGTCAGAGGTCAAATGTCAAACGTGAAACTCGTTGTTTATAATTCGATCGGCATGGAGGTTTCGACCTTAGTTAATGAAAATCAGGCTCAGGGTAATTATTCTGTAGAATTTAACGGAAGTAATTTCTCTAGCGGGATTTATTTTTACAGGCTGACTGCGGGAGAATTTACGGAGGTGAAGAAAATGACTCTTATCAAGTAAAATTATTACATCCGTCCAAAATGTTACTTAACCACAAAGGACGCAAAGAATGCACAAAGCACACAAAGATAAAAATAATTTAAAAAAATTAATTCTTTGTGATCTTTGTGCCAACTTTGAGGTCTTTGTGGTTAAAAAAATATTCACAAGGAAACAGAATTTGACAAGAGGGATGTTTTCTATGAATTAATAAAATGTATAGAATTTAGGAATATTTTAACGATTATTTTATTATTTAAAAATATTTTGGACGCATTGTAAAATTATTCGATTTAAAAAACCGTTTTTAATTTTTACATTTAAGTAAATTCTGTAATTTAGAAAAAAGGAGATGAATTATGAAAAGACTATTTCCATTTGTGTTTACATTTTTCTTTGTAACACTGACGGTTCAATCTCAGGAACTTAAAGTAAATCTTTACAATCCTCCGATACCTCATAACGGTTATGCTGAATGGGGACCTGATTATGTTGTCACCAACAGTGAACCTTTCGGACGACCTTCCGGAGCTTACAGAAATTCCAATTCAACAATTTATACTTCTATACCCGATACAAATATTACACCCGGAGCGAATGAAGGATTGGTAATCTTAATTTCAAGCAATGACGGCGCGAACTGGTCCCGCCATACTAGGAGTAAGTCCCGCAATTGCCATTCAAAAAACTAAGATGGTCGCAGCAAGTCCGGATTCAATTTATTGCTTTTATCTGGTCAATGGTTCCGTTTATGTTCTTAATGTTGTAAACGGCAGCATGAATCAATTTACAAATTATACTAATATCAGGGACTTTGATGCAACAAGTTCATCTACCGGAAGTCTGTATCTCATTATTGATTTATATACTAATAATGATGTAAGGATTTTTGGATCAGTTAACGGAGGAGCAACGTGGGGTGGAGCTATTTTCCTTTCTTCTACTGCAGCACGTCCGGGAATATCCATGTCAGCAACAGGAGATACTGCTGTTATAAATTATTATGGCGGACCTTTTACTGATACTGTAAGCTCAATCATTCGAAATGTTCGTTACAGAGAAAACACTCCCGGAGCACTTGTGATTGCCGGTACATTTACGACACCTATCCCTGCAGGAATTCCAAAGGGTCAGTTTCAAGCTGTTCGCTACGGAGCAAGTACGTGGTTATTTTTTTCAGAAGGAACAACGGGAAACACTGACATAAAATGTATTTACAGTTCAGACGGAGGTACTACATACGGCTCTCCTCTTACTATTGGCTCAATGCCGGGCAGAGATGAATTCTGGTTCGATGCAAAATATTATACTTTAAGTCCGGGAGGTGTGGGCATGATTTATTACTCTGACAGCTTGCAAGCCGGTCCGCCGACCAACAGTTCAGATAAAATGTATTACACATCCGCACCTTTAACTGATCCAATTACTTTCACAGCATCGGCTTCATTCAGCGATCATCCTCCCGTATTTTCGACAAGAGGATACATTCCTACATTGATTGAATATTATAACACAGCAGGAGATGCCGGCGCAATATGGGTAGGAGCAAACGGGTCAAATACGGGAATTTATTTTGACAAATTTCAGACTGCAACCGGAATTGCACAACAGGGAATAGAATTACCTCTGACATTTTCTTTAAATCAGAATTATCCGAATCCGTTTAATCCGGTAACCGTTATACGTTATTCTATCCCGTCAAACGTCAAAGGTCAAACGTCAAACGTGAAGCTCGCTATTTACAATTCACTCGGTATGGAAGTGGCGACTTTAATTAATGAAGATCAGTCTCCGGGTAATTATGCCGTAGAATTTAATGGAAGTAATTTCTCAAGCGGGGTTTACTTTTACAGAATCACATCAGGAGATTTTACTGAAGTGAAGAAGATGACACTACTGAAATAATTTACAACTAATAATGAGTAATGAACAATTAAAAATAAAATATTCGGGGAAACTTTTAAGCTGAGGTTCACTCTTCACGAATTTTATCAAGCAGCCATAGCCCTTTAGATATAAATACCATAGAGAGAATCTTCTTTTCCAGAAAACCGAGGTCGGTTTTTGAAAGCCTTGACTTGTTAGCAATCAGCTTTTGATAGATTTTCACAAAATTAAGATTTGGTTCTTTATGGATTCCGGGAATTTCTCTGTGATTTTTTATATAGTGTTTGAATTTATCGGTTTCATAATAGCAGTCTTCTATCTTATCGAGTTCATACAGACAGCACATTTTCAGCACGGAAGTATCAAGATAATGAAGATAGTTTAGTCCGCGCATTTGGCTGAGGTAATCCAGGCATTTATCAAACCTGCCTTCGTTAAAATTCAGTTTTGCATAAGACAGGTTTACTTCTTCATTTCTGATTTCCGCAGGCAATTCGACAGAATATTTCTTAATGAAATCATCGACCCATTTGTATTTTTTAAGTTCCAGTCCAATCAGCACATAGTCACGAAAAGTATTGACCGGATAGATTAATTCACTGAAATCAGAATACAACCCCTGGTCAAGCTTTTCGTTGTAAATATCAAACAGTTCCTTCTGAAATTTTCTGCTGCCGCTGTTCTGACGAATTATACAATAATTTATGACACACTTATAAATATTAGTCTTCAGCTCATTGCTCAGAGAGTCCTTAGTCTGTTTGAAAACTTTTCTCATTTCATGATAATACTGATCATCTTCCTGATTTAAAAATGCTTTATAAAGATAATAATATATACACACAACCTTTTCTACGGCAAGATTTGAATTTGTAAAATGACTTATCAGCTTTTCAATCTGAAGACTGCTTATCATAGTTTCCAGCAGATTTATTTCAATACCGCGTTCTTCATATTCAAGTACTTTAAATTCAATGTTCCTTTCGAAAAACTCGATAAGAAAAATACACAGTGAATATAATGAGTGCTCATATAAATTTTTATTTGCCTTTACGGGATCACCGCTGCTTTCAAGGAGAGGAATGTTCATATCTTTGAGAAAAGAAATATCCTTGAACTTGTTCATGCTGTCCGGCATTGAATTTATAATCTTTTCTGTCCTGATATATTTGTAATCGAATAACCGGTAGAGTTTTAAATTTAAGTATTCAACCAGAAGTATTTTTTCTTTCTCAACCGGACTGGCATTTAATGCTCTGTAAACGATAAAGTCTTCAGCAACTTTGAAGAGTTCACTCAAACGGTTTTTCAAAGTCTGCAGGCTGAATTTTTTTTGTGAATAAAGTTCGGAATAGAGCTTCAGAGGGGAGATTTTGTTATTACCGCTTTGAAGATACTTAACCAGTCCGTTCAGAAGAGGCAAATAATTACGCCCTGTTGCAATGGCCGGTGAGGAGATAAATTTTTTAAATTCACTGATGTCAGAATTGCTGAAAGACTTAAGCAGATCTATGACCTTGTGTTTTAAGATTTCCATCGGGTGATTTGGTTCTTAAAATAATATGGCAGGAAAATACAAAATAAGCAGATTAATTTAAACGTCAGACGTCAAATGTCTTGTCATATGTCGGAAGTACTAACTGTAAACCCCGGCAGCCATTCAGATTTTGAAACTGTGTACAGGTAGTAAAATGATGAGTAAGAATAATATGAACTGTAGTGGTGAGTAATGATCAGAGAAGAACTAAAATAAAGAAATTGAATTTAATTAAATATTTTTAGAGTAATGTTTAAATAATAAAGTCCGGTAATGATGAATGTTATACCGACAATCCGCCGTATTACTTTCTCTGTTTTCTGCATTGCTTTGTAATATGTTCCTAATCTTTCAATGCTGAATGCAATTACGAAAGCAAAAAATATTACGGGTATTCCGGTACCTGCAGAGAATACAGGAATTAAAGTTAATCCCGCGAGAGACGATATTGCCATTGGAATGAGCATAACAAAAAATATCGCTCCGCTGTAGGGGCAAAATGCCAGTGCAAAAATTACTCCGAGCATGAACGAACTAAGCAAACCTTTATCTTTAAATTTGTCGGATAATTTTTCCGTTAAATTTCTTTTAGAAAGATAATTAAGCCTGATCACACCAAGCATCATTAAGCCGATAACAATCAGAACAGGTCCTATAAAAATTTCACCGTTGCTTTGAAATAATTTTGCTGTGTGAAATTTACTGACGCCAAAATAAATTATTACCCCTATTGTTGTATAGGAAAACATTCTGCCGAGAGTATATAAAATTCCGCTCAGCAATACTTTCTTTGTGCTTGCAAAACTTTTTGCAATATAGGCAGTGGCTGTAATGTTTGTTGCAAGAGGACACGGACTGACTGCAGTAAGAAGTCCGAGTGCAAATGCAGCCAGAACAGGTGCCTGACTGTAGTGAGCAAGTTCATTTAACCAGTCCATATTCAGCTGTTTAAAAATTTTTCTATGATTATTTTTAGTTCAGCTTTAAATTTATCCTCATTATGTGCATTCATGAAAGCAAAATCAGTAAGACTTTTCTTCTCCCCGGTTTGACTATTGTATAAGAATAATGATGTGCCAAAGGCTTCGAACTGCTCGGCAATCTGTTCATTGGACTTATCATCTGCATTTATCAGCCGGAAAGTAATATCAGAAAAGTATTCGTCCAGTGTTTCCTTTGTAAGCTTCTCAATCTTCAAGCATGTGACACATCTGTGCTCGGAGTGAAACTGAATCATTTCAACGGGAGAATTTATAATGTTACTGACAGTTTGTCCTGCCTGTTGCTTTTTGTTGTCACAAGCTGTGAATAAAAAGAATGAGAATGCTAATAGTATAGATAAGTTTTTCATAGATAATATTTTTTAATTTTATAAAATAAGATTGAATAAGTAACCTGAGATAATTATACAGACTGCCACAACTCCAAAAAAAATTGCAATTAATCTCCCGGTCATGACTTTCTTTAGTAATGTTGCTTCAGGTATGGATAATCCTACAACTGCCATCATGAAAGCAAGTGAAGTTCCAGCCGGTATTCCCTTTGAAACAAAAACCTGTATAACCGGAACAATACCCACTGCATTAGCATACATTGGTACTCCGAGAATAACAGCCAGAGGAACAGCGTACCAGGTATCATTGCCGATGTACTGCTCAAAGAAACCTTCCGGCACAAATCCGTGCATACCCGCGCCAATCGCAATTCCTATAATAATATAGATAAATACGCTTTTAACTATTCCCGCTGCATCTCTGATAACAGACGGAAGTCTTTGAATCAGCGAAAGTTTTTCTTCTTCAAATTTATCTTTTTCTGTCTCTGCCTCTTTCCAGATTTTCCTTACCCAGTCTGTAAGCAAATACTCCAGCTTCATCTTTCCAAGAATCATTCCGCAGACAACTCCCAACATGATTCCGCTCGTTGCATATATAATTGTTGTCTTTAATCCAAACGTCCCCAGAAAAACAGCAACTGCAACTTCATTGACTAACGGTGATGTGATAAGAAAAGCAAACGTTACACCAAGCGGAATTCCACCCTTTACAAAACCGATGAACAGAGGAACTGACGAGCAGCTGCAGAACGGAGTAACTGCTCCGAATACAGATGCCGTAAAATATTCAAGACCGTAAAGCCTGTTTCGTGAAAGATAATTTCTGATCTTTTCTATCGGGAAATAGGAATTCACGATACCCATGACAAAAGTAATTATGAAAAGAAGTATGAGAATTTTAATTGTATCATATACAAAAAAATTTAAAGAAGATCCTAAGCGGGATTGAGAAGATATTCCCATGACAGAGTAGATCAGCCAGTCGGCGGTATTTTGTAACCAGTAAAACATGATTCATTCATTTATCTGAACCCTTTTTACAAAAGCATATTTATTGTCAAAAATAAAATTAACATTGTATTTAGAGTCAGGAAACATTTTTTGATCAGTAAGCTCAATAGTTTCTTTGCCTTTCTTCAATTTCTTATAAAACTTTTTCAGTACTATGATTCCGTTACTGTTTGTTATTGAAATTTCAGATGTACCGTCATAAGGGATTTCCAATTCAGCAAGTATCATTTCAGAAGAATCATCTTTAAAAACTTCAGCTCTAAACGGGTTGCTGCCGTCAATTTCCATATTTTGATTTGAATAATTTTTTATCAAACGGACTTCATATATTATGTTGCATGCGGATGTTGATTCATTATTATTTCTCGTGAACGGGTTTACTTCAGTACTAATGATGCCGCCGTAAATAAAACCTATCAAAACAGAATCACCTTTTATCTTATTCAGATTAATTACCCCGTTTGAATACAAGGATAATTTATTATCCGTTACGAACTCTCCGTTTGCACCCGAAAAAAATTCCATTTCAACCGGCATAGCAAATTCGTGCAGAGAGCCGTCAGAATATCTCGATAGCCTGCTGATAGTCTTTACATAAGGGACGTTTCTGTCGCTAATCATTTCATTGTCAGAAAAATAATACTGACTGATACCGCCAAAAAATATTGTGTGCATCTGATTTTTCTTTTTATCATACAAAGAAACTTTGGCAGTATGGTAATTACTCAGGTATTGGTTAAATGATGTGACAGGTTTATATCCTGAAGCAGAAATATCTACCGGATAAAGAAATGGTAAATTGACAGTTGCCTGAAAGACACCTGATGATACGATATAGCCGTAGCTTCCGTCCGGGAAAATCTGAGGAAGAAGATTGTAATCTCTTCTGTGAAGATGAACCTGATCTGTTATGATCTCAAGGTCTGAATAACTTAACTCAGCACCTGAATTATTAATCTTAAACTTTCGGATTCCGTCAGCATAAGTTTGTTTATAGGTCGGATGTCCCATCGGATTATATCTTCCGTCAAATCTTTGTCCGCCGATAAGATAAAAAGTATTGCCGATCTTTCCCATTTGACCGCCGGTTACAGCAAATAAAGTGTCTCTTACCTGTTTGAAATGAGTTTTTAATGAAGTCCCGCTCATAACTGCTTTTATCAGAGCTGGTACTGAAACAGAAGTCAAATATGGGAAAGTAATGTGATCATCTTCAGATGCGCTGTAAGCATATCCCCCTGCTATGTACAAAAAATTTCCGTCCTGATAAAAATTCATATTAGCTGATTGAAGCTGTTCTTTTAAAGTTACGGGGAGATCATTAACCGATGAACTCCGGTAATTTTTATCGGATATATCAATAACATAAATATCAGTATTATTTTCATCTCCGGGGAAAACCCTGAAAGGTTGTCTTGCATGAGAGCCGTCCTTTCTTCCTCCAATAACCAGCCATTTGCCTTTATCCTGAGCTATAGCAAAAGAATGCAGTCCCGGAAGGTTTGAAATTGTAACAGGATTCAAACTGACTGAATATTTGAAATTATCTGTTTGAGCTAATAATATATTCACCATAGACAGAAGTGCTGCAATCAAAAGAAACTTTTTCATCATATTTTTTTAATCTTTTGTATAAAATAATACATCTGAGAAAAAACTATTTAACATATTGCTTCTTTTATAAATCAGATCTCAATTTAATAGCAAGCCGGGGAGTATAAATCAACACATCATTTTAAGATTGAGATACTAAAAATTTTTATTTATTGCGCCAGCCTGACCATACAGGATAGCCGTTGTCATCTCTGAGTTTCAGAACCTGATCACCTTTTACAATTTCCTTTGCAATAATTACCTGATCGCCATTGTAAGTTACCTTTGAGCCGGTTACAGTAATATTGTCACCTTTATTTATCTGAATTTCCTGATTGTCAATATACCATGAAGGTCCAAGATGAACCGAAATGTTACCGTTGGCTGTATTTAAAAGTAAGTGAACTCCTGTTGACATGTTCTTGTCAGGTGAAACCTGATCAATACTGACAACTGATCCATTTGCAGTTTCAATAGTCTTTACATCATATAATCTGTTATACTTACTCCCGGGACCCCAGCCATTCTGTGAATAAATATTACCCGCAAAAACCAAAACTATTGCTGCTGCAAGATAAAACTTTCGTGTATTCATTTTTATTTCCTTTCTTTTAATTTTTGAAGATTGACCTGCAATATCACAGGCATTTTTACATAACTCGTATTTGTTAATGTACTAATAAAGTTTTAATTTCGTTAATGTTAGCAATTCGCCCTTTAATTTTTACTTCATCATCTATCATTAATACAGGAGTCGAAAGAATATTATACTTCATCATTTCTTCTATGTCAGATATTTTCTTAACTTCTGCTTCAACACCGGTATCTGATAGTGCCTCGAGTACATTCCTGTAAGTTGTCTCGCATTTCGCACAACCGGGTCCTAATACTTTTATGTTTTTCATTTTCTTTATATTTTTAATTGTTAAGTTTGTATTCGTTTAATAACGACCATTAAACAGCTTTAAGCTATGTCTATTCAAAAAATCCTATCAGGAGCCCTTTTGCCATATTCCAGCAGTAACGGTTTATGCAGTATTTTGTCTTTGGCGGATTTATTTCTCCTTTTATAAGTCCTGACTCTTTGAGAACATTCAGATGCTGTGATAATGTACTGTTTGCAATGGGTAACTCCTCAGCCATATCGCCATGATAGCAATGATCCTGTTTAAGGAGCAGCTGCAGAATAGCAACTCTTACCGGATGTCCAAGAGCATTGCCAAACCTTGACACAAGCTCCTGTTTTTCAGTGTACTTTTCATTTTTTTTTGCCATCTTTATTTATTTTTCGTAAAATTACGAACATTGTGAGGTTTTTACAATACAAAAAATAATGCATTTTTTGAGTGAGGTATGATTAATGAGGTATGAGGTATAATATTTGACGTTTGACAGCTCTTCAAAAATTAAAGAATATTTTTGTATTCAATGCAAAGAGCTGGGCTTCAGGAGCACGATCGAGCGCAAGGGCGGTAGAATTGTCACCTGAAATTTTGAAGTAACTGTAAGAGAGTTCTGTTTGTGAAGTGGTACCGCCGAAGTTTATTTCCAATCCTGTACTCACTGTAAAACCCGGCAGCCATTCTGATTTTGAAACTGTGTATAGATAGTAAAATTCAGAATAGGAATAGTAAGAACTGTAGTCATAGTATTCTCTGATCCTGTCGTACTCTTCCGAAGTATATTGAAAAGCCGGACCGAATTTTAGAAAAACATCGTTACCGTCTTCACTTGACGAATGAATCTTCAGAGTTGCGGATACGGGAACTGCATAGAGTTGTGAGTATGTGTTCCTGTCGAGATAATCGCGCTTCCCTGTATTCCCTGTTACAAATTCAGGATCAATATGTCCGTCAAAAGCAAAAATAAAATTAGATGAAAATTCTGCCGAGAAATTCTCAGTCAAACTAAAACCGGCAAGGATTTCAAATTGTAACGGTGACCAGATAGTTGTGTTGTAATCATCGTAATAATCATAATTATAATTATAATTATAATAATAATCATCGTCATAATAGTCATCAGAATAATCAGACAGCACTTTCATGGAATAGGCATTTCCGAAATAGCCGCCAAGATAGCTCGATACTCCTGTACCAAGACCAATATAAAAATTTTTATATGAATAATTCTGTGCACAGGACTGATCGCAGGAAAGAATTATAACAATTGAAATAATATATATTCTGAAGGTATTCAAGCAATATACAATTGTATTTAAGAGATCTAAAACTAAACATTATTGGAAAACAATTAAAGACAATTAAAGTCAAAGATCAAAAATAAATCTAATATACTTTTATGAATCTTATAAATCTTAAAAATTTTATAAATCTTAAGAATCGTCAGAATCATATGTGACCGATTTTTCAAATTGTTTTTACAGACTTCTATAACTATTTTCCAAATGGCAAAGCTCATGTGGCGGAATTGGTAGACGCGCTGCATTCAGGGTGCAGTCTAAGAATTTAGGTAAGGGTTCGAGTCCCTTCTTGAGCACAAAAAAAAAATAAAGCCATGAAAAGTGAAAAAGATTTGGAAACTAAAAACACTACAATCGCAGGATAGCTCTGATGTTACGGATATCGCTGAATTTACACAGCAAATGCGGGGTCTTAAAACCAACGTTCAGCTGCCTGATATAATTCTGAAGCTCCTTTATACAAGAGGAATCAGAGATTATCAGAAAGTTCTGAAATTTTTCCGCCCATCAATAGATAAGCTCTATGACCCGCAATTAATGAAAGACTGTGACAAAGCCGCTCACCGTGTCATTGAAGCGATTGACAATAAAGAAGTCATAATGATACTCGGTGATTATGATGTAGACGGTACATGCGGTGTGTCAATGTTTTATCTCTTCCTTAAAAAGAGCTTCAATTTAGAACCCGAGATATATATCCCTGACAGAATCGATGAGGGATACGGAATTTCCGTACAGGCAATTAATAGTGCTAAGGAGAAAAAAATAAAATTAATAATTGCCATTGACTGCGGCATTACGGCAGCAGAAAAAGTTGCTTATGCAAAGTCGATCGGAATAGATTTTATTATATGCGATCATCATCAGCCGCCGGAAAAAATCCCAGATGCACTTGCAGTCATGGACCCGGTGAGAGAGGATGATGATTACCCTTTTAAATATCTTTGCGGAACGGGAGTCGCTTTCAAATTAGCTCAGAGGATTTCTGCTTTAAAAGGAAATCCTGACCTGCCGAATTCATTACTCGATCTTGTTGCAATTGCCACGGCATCAGATATTGTACCATTGGTGGATGAGAACAGAATTTTAGTCAATGAAGGCTTTAAGTTAATTAACAAAGAACCTCACAGCTCGCGATTATCACTAAAGATTCTAATTGAGTCAAGCGGATTAAAAATCGGAAAGCTTACCACAAGCAACATAGTCTTTACAATTGCTCCGAGAATTAATGCAGTGGGAAGACTTGGAGATGCAAAAAGAGCTGTTGAGCTCCTGACGTGCGATGACAATGAAAAGATAAAAGAATTTGCTTTCATACTTAATGATGAAAATCAAAACAGAAGAGACATTGATAAAACAATCACCGATGATGTGTATAAAATTTATGATGAAGATGACAAGCTCGAAAATATGCGGTCAATTGTAATACACAATAACGAATGGCATCCGGGTGTAGTAGGAATAGTTGCTGCACGTCTCGTGGAAAAGTATAATCTCCCTTCAATTGTTCTGACAACCGTAAATGGAGTAGGAAAGGGAAGTGCACGCAGCATTAACTCGTTCAATATTTACGAGGCACTTAAACAGTGTACAAATCTTCTCATACAGTTTGGAGGACATTTTCATGCAGCCGGTCTTGAAATAGAACTTACTAAAATTGAAGATTTCAAAAAAGCATTTAATGATATAGCATCAAATGAAATTTCAGACGAACAGCTTATTCCGGAAATTGAAGTTGATGCCGAAATAACTTTCGAAGAGCTCAGCGATAAGATGGTAAAAATTCTTTCTTTCTTCGAGCCGTTCGGACCGGACAACATGGCGCCGGTCTTTGTCACTAGAGATCTGCAGATTATAGGAGAAGTAAGATTTGCAAAAGCAAACACGCATATATTCAAGGTCATAGAGCACGAATCAAAAAGGATATTCGAAGCAGTATTCTTCAATTCGCCGGAATTTAAATATGATGAGAAAACAGATAGTGAAGGCAAAGGAAAAATTAAAACAGGAAACTATTGTGATATCTGCTATTCGGTTGACAGAAGCTTCTGGAACGGGAAGGAATATACTAAGCTCAGGATAAGGGATATGGTTGTAAGTGTGTAGAGTGTGTAGAGTGTGTAGAGTGTGTAGAGTGTGTAGAGTGTAGATCTCGGTGGTCGC
>CAYNTN010000110.1:0-15964 GCA_964399995.1 uncultured Ignavibacteriaceae bacterium | reverse complement strand
CTAACTGCTAACTGCTAACTGTTAACTGCTAACTGTTAACTGTTAACTGTTAAATTTATGTTTAGTCACATAAGGATTACCTTTAATAAAAAATCTGTACGGAAAGTCCACTCCAACATTCAGACCGATCCTTTTCGAGACCATGATCTCAAATCTTTCATTATGCGCCGGCTTTGAAATAAATATTTTACCTCTTTTTGTCAGATCAATACCGTAAAGTGATTTATCAATGTTCAGAGCAAGGCAAAGTTTAGCCGGTCCGTTTGTGAGTTCGTAGTCATTCTTGATTTTTCCCCTGAACTTTCTCATAGCATCGATCCCTGTAAGCGGTTCGACTCCTCTGATCAGAACAGCATTTCCCAGACCTTTCCTTTCGGTGACAACATTAAAGCAGTAATAGTTACCGTAAATAAAGTAAACATACGACATTCCTCCGGTCTCGTACATGATTTTATTTCTTTCTGTAAATTTTCTGTAAGCATGAGACGCCGGATCGTGATCGCCAATGTATGCTTCAGTTTCAACAATCTTAGCGGTTAAAATTTTTTGACCCGTTTTTCTTACAATTATCTTCCCCAGCAGTTCTTTAGCAACGGTGACAGTATCCTGCAGATAGAACTTTCTTTCCAGTGGAATATATATTTCCGGCAAGACCATAAAAATAAAGTGTAATATAGAAAAAAAAGAAGTGATTGAATAGAGAGAAGAAGAACATTCTTGTTTGAAAAGTTGTCAAATCTATTATTACACTTCAATTTCGTAGTGCTTTCAATCAGATTTGACAACTTTCACTAGTAGTGAATTTTTCATCCACCGGCGGAGTCTCCTGCTCTTTGGGACTCCGACGGGCTAAGGACTTTACGTCAGAGTCCTGGAAAAAACACCAGAGAGTCTGCCATGGGATAAAATTATTCCTAATTCCTAATTCTCAATTCCTAATTATGCTTTTGAAACTGGTATTCTTATCACAATTGCTGTCCCCTTATTCTCACCCGACTCAATATGAATCTCCCCTTTCATATACTTTATCCTTTCATTCATTCCTGACAAACCAAATCCTCCTTTCATATTCTTGAGATTTTTTTCAATGAATCAAAGCCTTTTCCATTATCTTTTAACAATACCAATATAAAATCATCCGATAAAATGAACCTCCATTTAGTCCATTGAGTCCTTGACTGCCATAGTTATTATTTGGTTATCATTCACCTCATTTATTATCTTAAATTGCCTACAAAAGCGAGAATAAAACTTATATCCTGATTTTTTCCCTATATGAAGAGTCTCTGCTCATCGTGACTCCGACGTAATTGGAACTTTATGGAAGAATCCCTGAAAAGCAACAGCGAGTCTGCCCTGGGATAAATCAGCTGTTAAGTTACAGATTACTTTTGTGCTTACCTAAATATAATGTTTTTTAAATAATATTCTTACTTGATTATCTGAACTGTTTTTATTTGTCATTTCACGTTCCACCCAATGAGGAAAGTAAATTAGCAATTGGTTCGCCGATCCAACTAGTTATGAATGGTCCAAAAATAATCAGCAGTTTTGTTGCTTGCTGCCCTGTTGTTTTTTCTAGATCATTGCTCTTTAACCAGGAGTTTAATTCTTCAATTGTGTAAGCATTTCCTAACTTAGCTGCAACTCTATATGCTTCGCTATGAAGTATGATTGCTGTAGGAACAAACATGGCAAGTAAAAGAATACTGAAGAATGCCCCGCACACTGTTGACATTCCGGCAGCGATAGCATGAAGGTGCAAATCAATTACTCCTAATGAACCGGCATTTCCAGGAAGACTATAAAGAAGGTTTATCTCTACCACAGTAAATGCCAGAGTGAAAGCTCCTATATAAATGAGAACGGTTGATGAGTGATTCCTTCGGATAAGTTGATTCTTTGCTAAATTTATATCATCTGAAAGAGGCGCTGATAATAAACAAAATGCGAGGATAAGTAAAATTATTACCAAATAGGATAAAAAATTTATAACATAAATAAAATCAGGGAAAATAATTTCTTTTCCATGCAGCATCCACTGATGCAAAATTTTCGGTAGAAATGGTTCTGCTGTAATAGATAAAAACGAAAGGAATACGCTGGCTAGCAATAATAAAATGAAAACCGGAAATGTCCTAAATTTAAATTCCTTTAGCGTTTGCCAGATGAAAAGTAAAGATATTAATATTGTTGCAATGAACAATGACGACAAAACCAATGCACTGCTTGTCCAGGCAAAGGGACGATACAGGTGAGAATAGGACTCAACAGTATCTGAGGTATCCCTCGTATTCAAAACTTTTTGTAGAGCTTCTAAAAATTTCGAGGCATCAGAATTTATTAAATGTAACATTAGCATATACACTACGATTGACGCGACAAATGGAAAAACAATTCGATATGATGAATTGGTAACGCCAATATAATATTTCAGATGGTAAGACTGTGACTCTTGACTGTTGCTAGATTTCGGTTCCATATTGAGATTTGTTACAATTATTTATTTATAAAATTAATAATCATTGCTCCTTTCGTCCTTTGCGATAAGTCAATTTAATAATTGCATACAATATTAAGTTCAGTTTGTAATGTATTTTGTGGAAGCTTCAAGTAATAATTTGTCCATCCCCTGTTAAATTTCTCGCAAAGACTATTTGAGGAAAATTTTCTATTACTAACATTAAAGCTGAAGTTCTCTATTGATAATTTCTTAGATGCCTCAACACCTGTATGACTTAGACCTTCGATTATGTAATCAGCAAGGCTAATTTTAACTAATCCATCTGCTAAATCCATTAAAGACTCAACTCCTCCTTTATTTCCCGATTCAAAGCTTTCCAAATTTGCTTTTAATCCTGTGACAACCATACTGATAGTTGTATCGGTTGTATTAAACTCAAAACTGGGTTTCAATAATAATGTGGAGAATGACAGATTTGGTTTCTTTCCTAGGGAAGGAAAGAAATTATTAAGGGAATCTGATTTATAAATCTTTATATCTATTGCTATCTGACCAATTAAATCAAAAATATCTTTTTCCGATACCGAATCCGGAAATAAATTTGATTCAGGATAAATATAAAATCGAGTCGAAATTCCTTTTGCGCCATTTTCATCAAATTGTGGAATTTCTTCAACACCTTTTGGTAACATTGAGCCTGGATTCATTTGGTAATTCCTTAATATGACTAAAACCCTGTTACTATAATTTTCAAAATATTTGTTTTTGGCACTAATTTTTCCTATAACATCAAAAGACATTTTGGACACATCAATTTCATATATGCCCCTTGAAATTTCAAAAAGAATTTTTTGAGTTTTCTCTTGTTCAGCTATCGATGCTTCTTTACTTCGATAGATTCCTATCGCCTGTGTGGTCGCTGCGATTATAAAAGAAATAATTACACCCACCAATGCTCGTCTCCCCCATTTCGTTATATGGCCATCTTTATTAAGTTCGTGTAACAAACCAATAACTCCGGAAAGTGCTGAAAGTAAAATTGCACTGAATTGTAAAAATGGTAATAGATAATCCAAAAAACTGCTCATAACTGGAGAAAATTAAGTTAATCTAAAGTAGTAAAACTTTTTTGAATAACGATTGGGAAAATTGATTGCAGTGATTCTAAAATTCTTCATAATTGAGTACATTTGTACGTCAGAAAATTCTTTTCTCTGATTATAAAAGCTAGAGTTTCTTTAGATATTCAATGTATCTCATACTTTACTTTTTCAGCTGCCTCACTACCTCCCTAAACCTCTCCAGCCCCTCCTCCAAACTCTCCACAATCTCCCCAGCCAGTACATCCGGGTCAGGCAGATTATCAAGATCAGCAAGTGATTTATCCTTCAGCCACGTAATATCAAGTGAAGTTTTGTCACGCACAATGATCTCTTCATATGAATATTTTCTCCAGCGACCTTCTGGATTTTTCTTTTCATCATATGTTTCTTTTCTCTTGTGTCGGTTAGATGGATTGTAACATTCAATGAATTCTTTCAGGTCTTCAAACTTCAGAGGATTTTTCTTTAGTGTGTGATGTATATTTGTTCTGTAATCGTAATACCAAACTTCTTTTGTCCAGGGTTGTTTTGATGCGGGCTGTGCGTCAAAGAAAATTACATTTGCCTTCACTCCCTGAGCATAGAATATTCCCGTAGGCAGGCGCAGTATTGTGTGCAGGTCTGTTGTCTCGAGAAGTTTCTTTCGGACTGTTTCTCCGGCTCCGCCTTCGAACAATACATTATCCGGTACAACTAACGCAGCTTTGCCGGTAACCTTCAGTATTGTCTTAATGTGCTGAACAAAATTCAATTGCTTGTTACTTGTCGTAGCCCAGAAGTCCTGACGATTGTATGTAAGCTCTTCTTTTTCTTCTTCCCCTTCTTCGTTTGTAAATGTCATGCTGCTCTTCTTTCCGAACGGCGGATTGGTGAGCACGTAGTCATATCTCTTTCCGTCATCTGCAACAAGCGAATCATTTGAAGATATTGGAGTAGTTTCACTTTCAATGTCGCCGATATTATGAAGGAATAAATTCATCAGGCACAATCTTCTGGTGTTGGCGACAATCTCATTTCCGAAGAATGTATCATACTTCAGAAATTCCTTCTGTGCTTTATCAAGTTTTTCTTTCGCGATGAAGTCATACGAAGCAAGAAAGAAACCTCCCGTTCCGCATGCAGGGTCTGCAATTGTCTTCTTTGGTTTCGGCTGAATGCATTCCACCATTGCCTTTATCAATGTCCTCGGAGTAAAGTATTGTCCCGCACCGCTCTTTGTATCTTCGGCATTCTTCTCGAGCAGTCCTTCATATATCTCTCCCTTCACATCAGCCGCCATTGTATTCCATTGCTCCTTATTTATCATATCAATCAACTTATACAGCTTCGCCGGGTCCTGAATTTTATTCTGGCTCTTTGTAAATATCTGTCCGAGAATTCCTTTCTGCAATCCAAGCTCGCGCAGCAATGCAGTGTAATGATTCTCTAGGTCAGCTCCTTTTCTTGAAGTCAGAGTTTCCCATCTGTATTTCTCCGGAACCGGCAGCTTGCGGCTATACGGCGGTTTCGAATACTCATCCGCCATTTTCAGAAACAGCAGATAAGTCAGCTGCTCAAGATAATCACCGTAACTTACACCGTCGTCACGGAGTGTGTTGCAGAAGGACCAGATTTTGGAGATGATGGAGGCGGAGGACATTTCAGTTTAGGACTTTATAATTAAAGTTTTCTGAATGATTATTCAATGGTTTATGCATCAATTTTTTTCCCAATAATCCATTTCTTAATTATAGTTATATATTCTGATCTTGGAATATTCAGAATTTGTTTCCTCGTATATTTTTTTAACTTCATCACCTTATTAAATTTAGAATAAAACTTTGTGAATGAAGTCCATACTTCTGTTGGTGGCGGATATTTTCCATCAGGATTTAGTTTTGCAATCCAGTTTCTAACCTTTTCAATTAATATTTCCGGGTTATCATCGTGATTTTCAATATCCTGTCCGGAGATGTCTGAAATAACTCTTTGATAAGAGTACCTGTCCTTTTCAAGAATCAAAGTTTTCTTCTTTCTCTGAATGTTATTTCCAAATTCAGAACAGCCTATATCCAATCCTAATTCAAATGGCATATTGAATCGGGGATATGGTTCGTTCTTAGAAACCCGGCATCTTGATATGTCATGAATTCCGTATTCGGAATCTTTGATTAATTCTTTAATTTTCTGGAGTCGGTTATCGGACGAAGATACTGTTTCCATAATTTTTGGAATCAGCCCCAGATACATAACTGCGTAAAGCATGGCATCCAGCATTGGTCTGTAGTAATTATCAAATGGACAATTTATGAAAATACTTTTGCGGGAATATGGCATGTTAAAATGTAGAAGGAGTTACTTTACTATAATTGTCGAAACTGTTGTGCCGTCTGTTTTGTGAACTTCCACTTCATTAGTATTGCGATACTTTCTTGCAAATGAAATTGCTTCTTCCTTATTTGGAAAAACTCTTAATGTTCTGTCACTGTCGTCAGGAACCACCAGCCAGCCTCCTTTCGTACTTGAAGGAATAACATGTAATTTGCTTTTCGATGGATTCCTGGCAGCTCTTTGAAGTTCCTTTATGATTTGTTTTGTTGAGTCTGTCATATCATAAATATTATATGCTGTACAAAATTAAATAATTTAATTCAAATATAAAACATAGCAAACTTAAATTACTGTTATCATTGTAATCCATACACCCACCACACCTGGATATGTTCAGCTTACAAAATTTGTAAAATAGTTAACTATGCATGGTAATATTAATAAAGTAATAAGAACAGAGTAATAATACTTCAAAAATTTATTCAAACTAATTTCCCCTCAAATGCTCTCTTCAAAATACTCTGTTTCAATGCTTCCGCTTGCTCTAAATTTTGCTTGATTTTTTCTTCGAGTTTACAAATAACCATAAAACGGTTTTCTATTTCCTGAACAATTCGCGTTTGCTCCTCAAGAGTTGTTAATGGAATCTCTATATTTGAAGTATCAGTTAAACTAAGGTTGGCTCTCGCCACATCTACAATATTTTTGAGGTATTTTTGCTTCGCTTTTTCTGAATTGAGATAAAGGGAAATGTAATTATTTACAACAAAATCCTTTAAACGAATAATTGCGACTGCTTGATTTATATTTGAAATCTTTTCCAAATTAAAAATTGCAGCTCTCCCAATCGAAGCTCCTACCAAGTTAAATAAGACATCCCCTCTTTTCAGAATTGAACGTTTTTGTTTTTCATTGAATCTTGAACTCAGGTATTTTGGATTCGAAATATCAATGAAATTCTCTCTAACATTCTCACTAGTAATAAAGAGTAGTTGGTTATCATCACTAATGTAATTAAATCCTTGCCATTTTGGTGAAGCGCCTTTAGTGATTAAACATGAAACTTCTTCCAACTTCACTAACTTCCACCCTTTTGGCAACTCACCATCTTTCACATTCTCATTCGTTAGCTTTCCTTCGAATGCCCACTTCAGCACTGCCTGTCGGTAGACTTTGAGCTGCTGCTGTGCGGCTTTGAGAGATTCGATTCCTTTATCTATTTCGCTGAAGAGCTGTTCGATTTTGGAAACAATTAAATTTTGGATGTTGATTGGAGCTAACTTGACCAAAATATCTTTCATTTTACCAACAGAGATATTTGATATATTTGTAGTTGTTGAGGCTCTGGATTTTATTGCATTTTGAAATTCTGCTGTACTTAGCTGATAATATATGAACTTTGGATTGATTGTATCGGGAACTCTAAACATCGTTATGAATGTACCTAATGTCGCTCTTTCTAAGACTTTTCTAACAAGAGCAACTTTCCCCAATAGTTCTAAACTATTAGAATTGGAAATTAGAATATCATTTATTTTTATTTCTTGTTCCTTTCTACTTAAATATTTTTCGTCAACGAACCAAAGATTACCCCAATCAACTTCCTTTTGAATATTCGCGGTTCTCAACACAGCAATCTTTCCCTTAGATTTATTGCTACTCTTGGCTGAGCTTGGAAAGGATATCCCTCTAATAACATGAACCACTTCTCCTAATTTAAATAATTGCCAATTGACAGGATTGATTTTTTGTTTAATTTTATTATTCAAGTTAGAGTTCGAAAATGAATGCAGATTTCTTGTGTGCTTTTTTTCTTTTTGCTTAAAAGGCCTTCTATTTCTTGCCTTAGTTTAACTGAATACGGCTTTGAAGATTTCGGTTTGTAATAGATTCTAAGATTTCTTTGATCATCAATTGATGCCAACCCAATTTGATATTTCTTAAACTTAGACAAGTTTCTGGCAAACAAGTCTGCATTTTCGTTACTGGTAACAACATATGAGACATTCGAAAAACTCTTATGACGAAATGCTTGTATCATGGCGCGCTTCCAATTCCTAATTTTGAGTTCAAAAGATACTAAGTTGTAATCTTCTCTAGATCCCTTTTCGAAAATTATGAAATCAGGGATACCGAATAGCCCCTTTTGCTCCTTAAGGTATGCGTTACCAATCTTGGATCTTAAATATCTCTCGAAATGTAAAGACATTTCTTTCTCTGAAGTGAACATAAATGTATTACTGTTGAAAAGCGTTTAAAACATTCATCCATGTTGGCAGATGTGAATCATTGCTATCTTCATCAAGGAGCACCTTATCTTTGATAATCTTAAACAAATCAATTGCCCCAGAAATGGAATTCATTACTTCATTTTTTCTATCACCCTGATTAACTGACAGACCTCGCACTTGTTGTGCAAACACATAAAAATAGTGTTTGTAAGGTTCTGGTTTCTGAAAATGCCAATTATAACCTGCTGAGAACATTAATGGTCTGTAAAGTGAGTCATCAAAATAATCAGAATAGCTACTCAGTAATTTCTTCATCGCTTCGATATATTGGTAGTCTATCCACTGAAGTAATTTGGAGCTATAAAGACGCGCTCTCGGTCCTCTCATGACATCATTTTCAGAATTGACAAATCTACTTATATTAAAAGACCTAAGATTCTCATAAGAGCCAATTGTAATTGAATCCGGCATAGCGACACTGTATAACAGCGCTTCTGTATTGGTATATCCTAAATGAACTTCAAGAGAATTGCTTTTTAAGACCTTTATAAAATTCAATGCATTGAGTAGATAATCAAAATCCTTAATTTGCTTACTTGGAAAGTTGTTTTCGAAAATAAGATAAACACCATCAATATGTTGATGAGAGGTGATCCAATTTAAAACTTCGTTTCTCTGCACTTCATCATTCAACATTATTTGTTTAACAATCACTGATAACAATACTTTTTTCCTTGGACTTTTCTTTTCTATATATTCACAAAAGGGATTAACAAAAAACTCACTACTTTCTTGATAAAAATGAGTCGGATTATCACTATAGTATCGAGTTGGAATAGTAATATATTCAAAATCATTATCGAATTGAAAATCAATGCAAAGTTTAGCTAGATTTTTCTTTTGCGAAGATAGATCGTTTGTTGAAAATCCCGATTTCAAATTGTCTGGAAAGTAAGGATAGGTATTTAATTTACCTTTATCTTCATTTAATAAATATAACTGAGGGTCTAGAAAGCTTGTTACTTTTGAAGAAGGTTCCAAAGATAATAAACTCTCCGAATCAATATTAATCGGTGAGTATATTAAACCATCCCCTGAATGATCGTTGAAACTGTCAATATTCCAATTGTATCTAAATCCTGTCTGGTGAAATACTTTTATCATTAGGAATTATTTTTTAAGAAAATTTTGGAAATCTTTATATGTTCTAAACCTTTCGTACAATTGCGTTCTAAGTGTTTTATTTGCAAAATCAATAATTCTTTGATCTGAGCTAACGGATTCTGTAAATGTTCGGTAATTATTATTCAAAATATTTTCTACAATTGAGTATCCATTATTTAAATCGAATGGATGTCCTTGTAAATATAACTCTAACCCTATAATTCCCAAAGCAAAAAAATCCGTTCTATGATCAATTAAATTTTTACTGTTGGATAACTGCTCTGGAGCTGCGTACACAGTCGTACATGGACCCATTGGAAAAATTGAATTTGTGATGGAATCCATATCAAGAAATCTAGCTATACCAAGATCAATAATACATATTGTTCCATCTTTTCTTATTATGATATTCTCCGGTTTCAAATCACGATGAACTACATTTTTTTCCCAAATTACTGACAAACCTTCCGTTAGTGATATTAGTAAAGGGAAAATTTTCTGAACGGTATGATAAGAACTCATTTTTTCTCTCAATGTTAATCCTTCAATAAATTTTTCTATTATTGTAAAATCATTTAAAACTACATCAATGTTGAAATGAAATTGCTTTGGGTAGAACGGTGAGTCAATTGATTTAAGCAGATCTATTTCACGTTTGATTCTTTCAATGGCAGAAAAACTATTCAATGGACCTTTCTTAATAACTATACTTCCAATTTCAGGATGTTCTCCTAAATAGACAGTTTTTTGCCCTCCAGTTGCTAATGTTTTTATTATTTTACATTCTGAAATCATGATTATTAATTTTCGATTTTTCTTTTGAAACCAAACCTCAAGCTGCCAGCACCTCATTCATCTCACTAATTATATCTCCGTCTCATCTCCAAACAACTGCCACATCTTTCCCAATCCTCCTCTTGCATTAAGTATTCCATTCAATCACACTCATTCTGTATCTTCCGAAGAACCTTTTCCAGTTCATCAATCACCTCCTCATTCCTGAACCTTATCACTTTCAATCCAAAATTTTCCAATGCATCTGTTCTTGATTGATCTCTTTGTTTTGCTTCATTGCTATCGTGAACTTCACCATCAAGCTCAATCACCAGTTTCTTTTCATGACAATAAAAATCAACTACAAAACTTCCTATCGGATGCTGTCTTCGAAATCTCAGAGATTTCAGTTTCTTCCCGCGCAGTTCACGCCACAGGATCTTTTCGGCAAGTGTCATGTTCTTCCGCAGCTTTCTGCCTGCCTGGAAAATTTCCACACTTGCTTTTTGAAACAAAGCCTTGTCCGATGTCATTGTCTTCTTCATAAGTCACCCCTCCCAAACCCTCCCCTGAAGGGGAGGGCTATTTATCACAGTTAACAAACCTAAAATATTTCTTCCTGATGAAAAAAGAAAACTAAAAAACTTAAATCAGAATTTACATTCAATTCTCCCTTCCAATTCAAACCCCACCCAACCCTCCCCTAAAGGGGAGGGCTTACACTCCATTTTCCCTTCCCTTCAGGGAAGGGCTTACACTTCATTCTCCCTTCCCCTTCAGGGGAAGGGCCGGGGATGGGGTTCTCCGGATAAGTCTCTCAATTCAAACCCCACCCAAACCTTCCCTTAAAGGGGAGGACTTACTCTTCATTCTCCCTCCCTTCAGAAGAAGGGCTTACACTTCATTCTCCCTTCCCCTTCAGGGGAAGGGCTTACACTTCATTCTCCCTTCCCCTTCAGGGGAAGGGTAGGGGATGGGGTTCTCCGGATAAGTTCTCAATTCAAACCCCTCCCAACCCTCCCCTAAAGGGGAGGGCTTACACTCCATTCTCCCTCTCCTTAAGTGGATGGCTTACACTTCATTCTCCCTTCCCCTTTAGGGGAAGGGCCGGGGATGGTCTCTCACGCCGCGAGCACCTCATTCATCTCACTTATTATACCCTCCGTCTCATCCCCAAACAACTGCCACATCTTCCCCAATCCTCCTCTTGCATTGAACGGGCTTAATTCAAAATCATCTCTCTCTATGTGAAAGCTTGTTGCTACATAATCCTTTATCATCCGGAGCCATTGCATCTGCTCTTCAGTGAAACGATTATGCTGTCCGGCATTCTTTTTTAATATCCATTGCTGAAAATTTCTGTCAACTGTCTTATCATAAGAGGTAAGTGAATCATCAATTTTACACACATGCCTGATAAGCGAAACAAGTGCAGTCAGATCAGTTAAGTGTGCAGAATGATTTCTTGATGAATCCAAAAGCTCGAATGCTCTCCAGACATTCAAAGGCGCAAGTGACGGCTTATCAGCTTTAAGTCTTTCCATCACATCTTCAATCATTTCAAATGTCACCTCGCGTCTTCTGTATGGCTGTGAATAAAAAATCCGCAAAGCAGTGATCTCATCTTTATTAGCAGCTATCCATTCTTTAAAATCTTTTATCAGTTCATTTGCTTTTGCTAAGTTGTCTTTACTGTATCCTGCAAATGCGAGTGTATCAATATTAACAGTATCAATTATCTGGTCATGTGCTTTGCGAACAAACTCAATATATTCATTTACTTCAGGTTTAAAAATTGCTGCGGCAGATTCTGCAAGATTTTCTTTAGCCTGCTTTCTTGCTTCAGACGGGGCAATTGCAAGTGCTCCTTTCTGATCAATAATATTTTCAGCTGCACTTTCAATCCTGTCCGGGTCAAATGTGTAGAGCAGGCTTTTCACTACTTCAGAAATTTTCTTACCACCGGATTTCTCTTCGAACTTCTTCAGCTCATTTGGCGTCATCTGTTTCTCAAGTCTTGCAAGCCTGCCTGCAAGAGAAAGAAACAGATCCTCATCTCTCGCACCGACAGAAACAGCTCTCAATAGATCCTTCAAAGGAACAGTCGGCTTTCTTTCAAGAGGTCTGCTTTCAGTCTTCAGACTTTTGGTTACACCAATAGCATCAATGATGACAAAATGATCTTTGGTAAGTTTTGCTGATGGTGTTACTTTCTGAAGGTCATCAAGCGAAATTGTTCTTGTACCTCTTCCTTTCATTTGTTCAAAATAATTTCTGCTCTTCACATCACGCATGAATAAAAGACATTCAAGTGGTTTTACATCCGTGCCGGTCGCGATCATATCAACTGTTACTGCTATGCGCGGATTGTATGTTGTCCTGAATTGAGAAAGAATTGATTTCGGGTCTTCTTCCTTGTTATTGTAAGTAATCTTTTTACAGAAAACATTTCCTTCACCGAATTCTTCACGAACAATCTGAATAATATCATCTGCGTGACTGTCTGTCTTTGCAAATATTAATGTCTTTGGAATTTCAAATTCCCCACTACTATTAACCCGGTCAGAAAAGATTGTTGGCAGATGTTCTTTGAATGCTTTTATAACTGTTCTAATCTGGCTCGGATTGACTACATCATCATCCAATTGCTTCGCTGAATACTGTACATCTTCATCAAGCTGTTCCCACCTTTTCCTGCGTGACAGACGCTCGCGCCTATCGATGTACTCACCCTTCCAAATATTTCCACCGCGTCTTGAAATATTAGTTTCGATTTCATAAACGTCATACCCGACATTTACTCCATCAGCAATTGCCTGTTCGTGGCTGTATTCACTTACTATATTCTCATTAAAGAATGCAAATGTTCTGTTATCCGGAGTAGCGGTTAAGCCGACAAGAAACGCATCGAAGTAATCAAGCACCTGTTTCCATAAATTATAAATGCTTCGGTGGCATTCATCAATTACAATCAAATCAAAAAACTCAATCGGGATTTTTTCATTATAAGAAACAAGTACAGGTTTCTTTGTCTGCCATCGTGATTCATTTGGATTCTCTTCTTCAAAGGCTTCATCGAGTTCTTCTCCTTTTAATATAGAGTACATCCTCTGAATAGTGCTGATGTAAACGTGATTATTTGTCGGAACGAATCCTGATTTAAGACGATGAAGTCCGTACAATTCTCCGAATTTTCTATTATCGTCCTGCGGCGTGTAGTTTATAAATTCCTGTTCAGCCTGTTCCCCTAAATTCTTTGTATCAACAAGAAATAAAATTCTTTTTGCATCTGCAAATTTCAGGAGACGATAGATTGAAGTTATGGCAGTATAAGTTTTCCCAGAACCCGTCGCCATCTGAACAAGAGCTCTGGGTTTGTATTCTTTAAAAGAAGATTCAAGATTATTGATAGCAATTATCTGACAATCGCGAAGACCTTGTGTTGACAAATTTCTAAGATTGCTGAACATATCCCGCAGTGTTCTCGGTTTCTTCATCCATTCACGGAAAGTTTCCGGACGGTGAAAAGTATAGACTTCTCTTGACCGGGGTTTAGGATCATTATAATTTGTAAAACGTGTAACTTCACCTGTACTTTCATAAACAAAAGGTAAAGGATCATTATCGAGATATTTCAGCTTACTTTTTGCATAATCAAGAGATTGATTTTCGACTTCCGAAACCAGATGAACACCTTCTTCTTTCCTCTTAGCTTCGACTACACCAACAGGTTTTTTATCAACAAACAAAACATAATCAGCAACACCCGCACTCGTTACATATTCTTTTACAGCAACACCTATACTTTGAGACAAATTAACTTTATCCCTTTCCTGAACAATCCAGCCGCATTTAGCCAGCTGACAATCAATATTGTCACGTGCGATTTGTTCCGGGTTTTGATTTGACAATAGTTTGTATAAAGATATTTATAATAATATTGTTATTAAGAGAAAATGAAACAGAATATGAAAGTATTTTCGATTGGGGTATTCATATCTGCTTTCCTGTTCATTAAAATCAATGCAACAAAATAAATAAATTTGAAAACTTTTACAAACAACAATCATTTATATAATAATCCGACATCTTCAGTGTAGTGTGATTTGTTTGATATAATGCTTCTATAATAATTCGACCCCTTCGAGTTATACAGCTGATTATCCCTTGAACACCTGATAAAAAGAACACACAATCCTAAAATCCTCTAATCCTATAAATCCTAGTTCAGACATTTAAAATTTGAAAAAGTTCATTTTATCTCTAAAATCCTATTTTTTATAATTCCCGCGCTCCACGGATGGACCCCCGCATTCCGCAGATGTACCAACGCGCTCCAGAGATGTACCAACGCGCTCCAGAGATGTACCAACCTACTCCAGAGATGTACCAACCTACTCCAAAGATGTACCAACCTACTCCAGAGATGTACCAACCTACTCCAGAGATGTACCAACCTACTCTAGAGATGTACCAACCTACTCCAGAGATGTACCAACCTACTCCAGAGATGTACCAACCTACTCCGCAGATGTACCAACGCGCTCCACAGATGTACCCCCGCATTCCGCAGATGTACCAACGTGCTCCAAAGATGTACAAACGTGCTCCAAAGATGTACCAACGCACTCCGCAGATGTACCAACGCGCTTCGCAGATGTACCAACGCACTCCAAAGATGTACCAACGCACAACACATTTTTTCCTGTTTCCCACAGAAATTTATTAGCAGACAGCAGAAATCATATTACTAAACTCAAAAATTTTCATTTTACTTTGAGAAAATTCATCTCAATAAAATAAATTTCAAACGTAGAGTTTGTAAAAAATATTGCCGATATAAAGAATATTTTCCCCGGCAAGCGTGTCTAATGTAAAAAGAGTAAGATTGTATTCCGAATATTTACTAAAAAAAATAATCATTAGTCTTCCCGCAGAGTCCTTCGCTCAAATAGTATTCTAACTTCAAAGGATTTAAAACGAAGTGACTCTGCGGGGACGGAAACCGGGGTTGCCCAAAAAGAAATTATTTGCCTCAAAGCCTCAAAGAAATAAATTTGAATTCCAGTCATCTTTGAGCCTTTGAGTCTTTGAGGCAGGGTGGGGTTGTTTCAAGGAAATAAAAATTTTGTTGCAACAATTTGTTAATCAAAGCTTTTGTCGTATTCAAAAAACGTTTTGGACAATACTGTATTTTATCAGACTTCACCTTGAATTTTAGAGTGATAATGAGTATTTTTGTTTTGATTTTTAATGTAGATATTATGGTGGGTTGTGAAACCCACTTTTTTTTTATGGAAACAGAACGAGAATTACAGAATCTTGTAAATGAATATTTTGAGAATTCAGGTTATAAAGTCATTGAAACAGTTATAAGAGGCGAGAAAGGTACTAAGGTTCTGGAAATATTCGTTGACAACAGGGAGGGGATAAACATAGACGACATCACTAAGATAAATAAGGACCTTAATGAGCTTATTGACAGTAAATTGATTGTAAATGATGTTTCCAACCTTGTTGTGTCTTCACCCGGAGCCGAAAAGCCGGTCAGATTTTTATGGCAGCTGCACAAACACACAGGAAGGGATTTAGATATATTATTGATAAACGGAGAAAGAATCGAAGGCAGATTATCCGGGATTTCTGAAGAAGATGATGGTAGAATTGAACTTGAAATTCCGGTTAAGGAAAAGGGAAAGAAGAACACCTTCGTTTCAAGGGTAATTGATTTTAAAGATATTAAAGAAGCCAGAGTAAAAATAAGTTTTTCAAAAAAATAAAATAATTTAAGAAACAAAAATGAAATCAGAAATAGTAGATGCATTTTCCATAATGGCTAAGGAAAAGAATATTGACAGGGATATTCTTTCGAGTGTCATAAAAGATTCTTTCAAGAAAATGATGGAAAAGAAATACGG
>CAYNTN010000109.1:0-16091 GCA_964399995.1 uncultured Ignavibacteriaceae bacterium | reverse complement strand
CTCATTACTCATTACTCATTACTCATTACTCATTACTCATTACTCATTACTCATTACTCATTGCTCATTGCACATTGCTCAATATTTTCTCCTAATTTTCAAATCCATAAAAGGATTAGCAATACCAATAACAATTCCCGCTGAAAAGTCCAGTATATCTGAACCTTTGTAAACATAGGTATATCTTAATTTCAGACTCGGGAAAAAGAGAATTTTATCATTACGGATTGAATAACCATATGAAACATCAGCATAATTTCCCGATCGTTCAAAATTTGTAAAGTAACCTCCACCCAATGCAAGTACTGAAGTTCCCTGCATTGTATTTGAAGGTTTTATTTTTTTCAGAAGAAAGTCTTCCGTATACCCAATGAATAATCTGCTTTTGAGACTGTTTATAAATATATATGAATATTCGACCGAGATTCTGTGCTGACCGAAATATCCGAATCCGAGTGAAATTTCTTTAGTAAAACCAAAACCAACCTTGTCATTCTCCAGCAGAACGACCGGATTAAACAAATACAGAAAACTTGCCACTCCTATTGCAATAGGTAATGTCGAATTTGCAGTGCCGGTTTTCTCCTTTGGGGAATTTAATTTTAAATCAAGTAGAGGTGAGAAGTCCTGTGAAAAGTTTATTTTAGCAGTAAGCAGAATTATAAGAACAGGTAAAATAAATCTTTTCATTCGCAAATTTATAATATTTTTTTAAGCTTTGTCTGTAATGCATTGAAGATCGGGAGCCCATCTGCAATAAATTGTAATCTCTTCATGTGTTCCATTTTTTATTTCGGATATAATAAAATTAGCTAATTCAAAATCAACATTAAATCTCTTTCCGATTTGTCCTCAGGTTAATCTAAATTTTTTAATGAAGGAAAGTATGTTATCCCGGATTAAATTGCTACTCATCCATAATCTTCAGCAAAGAATTATAGTATGAATCATCAATTTCCCTGAGTGGTAAATCAATGTCAAGATTGACTTTTAATCTTTGTCCCTTTGTTTCCCCAATTATTTTAATGTCAATGTCATGAACATTTGCAGACTCAATGATCTTCATTACATTAATCTGATCTGCAGAAATGATTATACTGCCTGTAGTTTCAGCAAACAACTGAAAGTCTTTTCTTCCTTCAATATCAAAATTTACTTCGCATCCGGTTTCATTTCCACGGTTCATCAAACAGCATTCAGCAAGCGCGACTGCTATTCCTCCGTCAGAAATATCATGAGCGGAATTTATTAATGAATCATCGATTAATTTCAAAACAAATTCCTGCAGTTTTTTTTCATATTCCAAATCAATGTCAGGTGCATCGCCAGCGGTAAGGTTGTGAATTGTATTTAGATACTCGCTCCCGCCAATTTGGGATTTCGGATTTCGGATTTGGAATTTATCAGAGTCCTTTTCATCGACGACTGACGATTGACGATTCTCGTTTTCATGTTCACGTTTGACGTTTGACGCTTGACGTTTGACGTTCTGAGAAATCCCAAATTCGAAATTCCAATTTCCAATTATGAAAATAACGTCTCCTTCTTTTTTAAAATAACTTGTCATCAATTTATTCACATCATGTATCAGTCCCAGCATGCCAATCACAGGTGTCGGAAACACGGCATAATCTTTTGACTGATTATAGAAGCTTACATTGCCACCGGTTACGGGAGTATCAAGAACTTTACAGGCATCACCGATTCCTCTTACAGCTTCGGAAAATTGATAATAAACTTCCGGGTTGTAGGGATTTCCAAAGTTCAGGCAATTTGTAATTGCTAAAGGTTTCGCACCGGTACAAGCCACATTTCTCGCACTTTCACATACAGCAAGCATACCGCCTTTATAAGGATTAAGATAAACGTATCTGCTGTTGCAGTCAACCTTCACAGACAATGCTTTGTTCGTTCCTTTTAATCTTATAACAGACGCGTCTCCTCCCGGAAGAACAACTGTATTAGTTCTTACCTGAGTGTCATACTGCTCATAAACCCAATTCTTATTTGTAATATTTGGTGAGGATAAAAGCTGAAGCAAAACTTTATTTAAGTTTTTTGGTTCGGGTAAATCATTTAAATCATAATTTCTGGTTTTTTCATAGTCAGGTTTTTGGATTTCTCTTTTATAAACAGGAGCTCCACCGCCGAGTACAAGATCATACGGCGGAACATCAGCTTCAAGCTTTCCTTTATAATAAACCTTAACTCTGTTCTCTTCAATTATTTTTCCTATTTCAACACAGTTCAAATCCCATTTCTCAAAAATATCTTTTGCAATCTTCTCTTTACCTTTTTCAATTACAACAAGCATTCTTTCCTGTGACTCAGAAAGCATGATTTCATATGCACTCATATTTTCATCACGAAGAGGAACCCTATCCAGATTGATTTCCATTCCGCATTTTCCTTTAGCGCTCATCTCAGTTGTCGAACATGTAATTCCAGCAGCTCCCATATCCTGAATTCCAACTACAACCCCTGCTCTTATTACTTCAAGTGTCGCCTCGAGTAAAAGTTTTTCTGTAAACGGATCACCAACCTGTACATTAGGTCTCTTTGATTCCGATTCCTCTGATATTTCTTCCGAAGCAAATGTTGCACCGTGAATTCCGTCCTTACCGGTAGATGAGCCGACAATGAAAACCGGATTACCAATCCCGCTTGCAGTTGCAGTAGCAGTTTCGTTGTGCTTTACAATTCCGACTGCCATTGCATTGACAAGCGGATTATCCTGAAAACATTCTTCAAAATAAACTTCACCGCTGATGGTCGGAACTCCGAAACAGTTTCCGTAATCCCCGATTCCTTTCACAACATTTTTAAAAAGAAATTTTGATCTTTTGTTTTTCTCAGTGTCCTCTATGATCTCAGTGTCTCTGTGGTAAAGCTTTCCGAACCGAAGTGAATTCAAAGCAGCAACCGGTCTCGCACCCATCGTAAAAATATCCCTTAATATCCCTCCAACTCCCGTAGCTGCTCCCTGATAAGGTTCTACAGCAGACGGATGATTGTGAGATTCAATTTTAAATGCAACTGCCAGTCCGTCTCCGATATCAACAAGCCCGGCATTTTCTTCACCCGCACCAACGAGAAGCCGGCCTCCGCTTCTTGGAAGTTTTTTTAATTCCAATATTGAATTTTTATATGAGCAATGCTCACTCCACATCACCGAAAAAATTCCGAGTTCAGTATAAGTCGGAGTCCTCCCGAGAATTTTAAGAATTCGTTCATATTCTTCTTCGAGCAGACCGAATTGCTTTGCTAATTGGAGATTAACTACAGGTTCAGGCATTTCAAATTAAATAATTTTTTAATGGCAAATTTTTTAACTTTTAACTTTTAACTTTTAACTTTTAACTTTTAACTTTCAACTTTTAACTTTTAACTTTTAACTTAAAAGGACATGTACACATCAATTTCACAATTCCAGAAAGACTGGAAATACGAAACGGATTCAACGGTAAAACTTTACCAAAACCTTACTGACGAATCACTTAATACAAAAGTTACACCGGACGGCAGATCTTTAGGTTTTATTGCCTGGCATATCGCACAGACAATTCCTGAAATGATGGGTTTGACGGGATTAAAGGTTGATGGTCCTTCGCAGGAAACCGAACCACCGGCTTCTGCAAAGGAGATTGCCGATGGTTTTAAAAAAGCCGCAGACTCTCTTTCAGAACAGGTTCAAAAAAACTGGAATGACGAAACATTGAAGACAAAAGATAATATGTATGGTGAGGAATGGGAAAGAGGGCTATCACTCTTATTTCTGATGCTTCATCAAGCGCATCACAGAGGACAGATGACAGTTCTAATGCGTCAGGCAGGTGTGAAGGTCACCGGGATTTACGGACCGGCTAAAGAAGAATGGGCTGCAATGGGAATGGAACCGATGAAGTAAATGGAATTTTTTATCTGAAAAAAATATTCTAACTTTTATAAAAAAATTAAGGAGAAATAATAAATGAATCAGTTTTTAAATAACACCGGAGCTGTTGATGCATCGTTTTCAACAGAGACTACACGAAAATTTTTACTGAATGTTTACAACTGGATGGCAATGGGTCTTGCTCTTACAGGAGTTGTAGCCTATGGTATAGCAAATTCCAGTTTTGTAAATGTAATAATGGGAAATCCGGTAATTTACTTCGGCCTCTTTATAGTGCAGCTGTTAGTTGTGATGGGATTGACATTTGCGATAAATAAAATTCCATCCGGAGTAGCAATCGGTGCATTCTTTCTTTATGCTGCGCTAACAGGATTAACGTTCTCGGTACTGTTCCTGGTTTATACAGGAGCATCAATTGCCTCTACATTCTTCATCTGTGCTGCAATGTTTGCGGGAGTAAGCATATTCGGTTATGTTACCAAAATGGATCTGTCGAAATTCGGTACTTATTTTTTCATGGCGCTGATCGGGCTTATTATTGCGTCAGTAGTTAATATTTTTTTAAACAGTAGTACTTTGAACTGGATTATCAGCTATGCCGGTGTGATAATTTTTGTGGGATTAACTGCTTATGATACACAAAGAATAAAACGGATGAGTCAGACAACTGAATTCGATTCCGAGCAGGGTAAAAAGGCTGCAGTAATGGGAGCCTTAACACTCTATCTTGATTTCATTAACATGTTTCTGTTTATGCTGAGAATACTCGGAGACAGGAAGTAGTGTACAATGTTCAATGTTCAATGTTCAATTATTTATAATAAATAAAAAGTTTCAATAATAATTGTACATTGATCATTGGACATTGATCATTGACCAAGCCATCTTCTAATTACGAATCTCTTACCTGATGTAGAGCCCCAGTCATTGACAGGGGTTTTTTCTTTCATAACACTTTTAAGTCTCGAAAGTAAATCACTTTTGTGAACTCCTTCTCCTCCGGTGCTTTCAATCACTGTATTTTCATCATAGACAATAATAACGTGACCGCTCCAGACAATTAAATCCAGCGGCTGAAGCATTGATGCAATTTCCGATGCAGACAATCCTGCAATTTCAAGTCCTTCACCGAAATTTATAAGTGATGAAGTATTTCTCGGAGTTGAACCGTTCGTTGCCTGGTATATAAGACCGGAACAGTCAACTCCTTTCAGACACCATAGATCTTTAGTTGAATTGTCTAATTCGGATTGAGGCTGATAAAATTCGAGGAGCTGTTCTATGCCGTCACCGTAATTTCCTCCCCACATGTATCCGTATCCGTCAAGAGAATTCAGCTTACTGAGAATTTCATTTTTGTTCGGCAAAGTCTGAACCCTGTCGTTTGGCAAAGTATCAAGTGTCTTAACGAATCTGCTGTCTATAAAGAGATCAGCAGAATTATAAGGATAGTCTGAAGTCTTTATTCTGAAGATGTTGTATCCATCTTTTGGAATTACTTCGAGTATTTCAAATACTGTATTCGGAAAAGCAATGAACTCCATCTCTCCAATAAAGCCGCGCTTATCCAGTTTCACTCGATTACCATTGGCACCGCCGAATACTGATTCAAAATCACTAGTGTTTAGAACAGGAGTGTATAAGACAGCGATACCAAATTTAGGATTTTCAGATTGCGAGCTGCAGCTTGAACTTACAAAAAACAGAAAAATGAACAGCAGATATTTCCTAATAGATATTTTCACAAACTGATAAATTTAAATTTGGTTTTAAAAAATGTTTAATTTAATTTGTCGAAATTATTGATAGCTTTCAATGAATTAAAAACTTAAATCTGAAATATAATCATGAAAACAATAAGTATGCTCACTCTGTTATTGATTTTAATTTATTCAAACTGCTTTTCTCAAGTTGTAGTTAACGAAATAATGTATGCACCATTGGATGCCTCGAATGAATGGTTTGAATTATACAATGGAGGAAATAATCCGGTGAATTTGCAGAACTGGAAGTGGAAAGATGCAACTACTTCGGTCAGAACAATAACAACTCAAAGCATTATTCTCGATTCAAATTCTTACGTAATAATTTGCCAGGATTCAGTTAAATTGAAAAATCAATTTCCCTTCATTACTGTCAGAGCAATTCAAACTGCATGGAGCACTTTGAATAATTCCGGTGATAATGTCATAGTTATTGATCCTTCAAATTTAAGAGCAGACTCGGTTTCTTACATGACTGCATGGGGAGGAAATACAGGTGGATTTTCACTGGAGAAAATAAATTCTTTTGGAGCCTCAAATAATTCATCTAATTGGGGAGCATCAGTTGATCCTCAGCAGGCGACTCCCGGAAAAGTAAACTCAATTACTCCTAAGTCATTTGACCTTTATCTGAAATCATTTAACATTAATCCGTTATTTCCTTCAGCGGGTGAAACAATTGAGATGAATTTTATTTTAAAAAATTCAGGACTTAATACTGTAAATAATTTTTCATTGAACATTTATAAAGATGTAAATTATGACAGTATTCCCGCTAGTAGTGAGTTAATAAATTCTAATCAATACTCTTTATTGAACTACGGTGATTCCATTACCTATGATTTTTCAATTCAGAATGTTGATACCGGTCACAGGCAATTTATCGCAAAGATCATCTATTCTGAGGATGAAGATACGATGAATAACGTGCTTATAAGAAATTTGTATGTAAGCAGTATTACAGGAAGCGGCAGCGGTTTAATAATTAATGAAATAATGTATGATCCGTTTACAAATCAGTCGGAATGGATAGAATTGTATAATGCATCAGGGCAGGCAATCAACATTAAAGGATGGAAGTATAAAGAAGCAACAACGTCAGTTATTATTTCTCCGGTTGATTTGCTGCTGGTTCCGGGGGATTTTCTAATACTTGCTCATGATAGTACGATATATGCGGTTTTTGATCATTTAAAATTTCCCGCCTCAAATCAGAAAGTGAAGTTTCTGTCTTTACTAAGTTTAAATAATGCAGGTGAAAATATTACAATTACAGACAGCATGAATAATTTAATTGATGAGGTATTTTATGACCCGGACTGGAATAATCCGGAGTTTCCTGATACAAAGGGAATTTCTCTTGAAAGAATTAATCCTGCATTTAAATCAAATGATATAAGCAACTGGAGTTCTTGCACCGATATAAAAGGAGGAACTCCGGGATTCAGGAATAGCATTTTAACTATAGGTATAAATTCAAACTCAACAGTCACGATTAGTCCGAATCCGTTTTCACCCGACGCAGACGGTTATGAAGATTTTGCAATAATAAAGTATAAACTCAATTCTGCATTTTCACAGATGAGAATAAAAGTTTATGACATTAAGGGGAGATTGGTTCGTGAGCTTGCTAACAATCATGTATCCGGTTCTGAAGGTTCTGTTATTTTTAACGGACTTGGTGATGATAATCAAAAACTGAGAATCGGAATTTATATCTTGCTAATTGAAGCAGTAGATGGTGGCGGAGGATCGGTAGATATAATTAAAGTCCCGGTTGTCCTGGCTTGTAAACTTTAAATAAATTACAAATTACGATTGACGATTCACGATTGACGAATCATCTCTGAGATGGCATCATTATGCAACTGACGCCATCCAGAAATAAAAAGCCATTAAGGAATCTTCAATTCCTGTCCTACATTGATTTTATCGGGATTTGAAATTCCGTTTGCGTTTGCGATATCCATATATTTTCCTGCATCACCGTAAAATTCTTTTGCAATTTTACTTAATGTATCGCCTGATTTTACGACGTATGTTTTGGTTCCTGCCGATGCAATCTCCGGATCGTTTGCATTATCCATCTTAATGTCAGCACTGATATCGGAAGGATTTTCTCCGCCTATCTCCTTTATTTTATTCCATACAGCATTTTTGTCTTTCGGGTACGGGACTGTTGCTGCGACTTTTAAAACGCCTCCTTCTTCATTCACCATCACATCTCTTCCGCCTGCTGAGTTTATGGAATCTATTACTGCTCTGTACTTGTCCTGTAAAGCCATTTTGTTTTACTCCTTTTATATTTGATTTTTGAAAAAATAATTTAGTTAAATTAGTTAATCTTTCACAGCTTTAGCTGCACCTTTGCCTTTGAATAATCTGTAAATCCCTAACAGTACCATGGCTCCAAGAATTGATGCTATCAATCCGGCAGAATCTCCTTCACTATACCATCCTACCAATCGCCCGAGAAATGTGAATAATAAAGATCCGGCTACTCCTAATACAATTGTCATAATAATTCCGCCACCGTCCTTACCCGGCATGAACAATTTTGCCAGTGCACCTGCAATGCCTCCGATTATGATGGACCAAATAATTGACATCATGAGATTTTACTCCTTATATTTAGATTAATAAATTGAATTTGAAATAACTGTTTGAGTGGATTTTGGTGAACTAAGTTAATACAATATAGAAATTATAATCATCAAATAGTATAAACTTTTTGGGAAACTGATAGGAATTGATTGGAATAAACATTTTATCCGTCCCACATTTCATTTTCCTTAATCCCTAATTCTGCTTAAGCCAGTCTTCAAATATCATCATTTGAATCTCATCCGGGCTTTCAATTTTTTCAACTTTATACTTCACTGGTTTTACATTTTTAAGAATTGTCTTAAACTCTCTTAACTTATCGTCTCTCATAACCATCAGCGTTACTTCATCCCCGGCATTCATATCAGATATTCTGCTGTTGAGGGAAGAGCTGCGAACCTTGTAACCGTTAAAGGCTATGATCTCGTCATTCACATCGAGTCCGGCTTCATATGCAGGAGAACCCGGAGTTACACCGAACACATATAATCTGTCACCGGATTCCCTTGTTGAAATTCCGAGATATGCTTTTGCTGAATCATATGATATTTTTAAATCCAGTCCTGAGTAATTCAAATATTTTTTCCAATCGAGTGTATCAAGTCCGTAAAGATATTTTGCAAAAAATTCAGAAAGGCCTTTCCCGGTATATTCTTCACACACCTTTATGAAATCCTCATTCGTATAGCCTCCGCTGTTCAATGGAAATCGTTTATACATACTTCTCATTACATCGTCGAGTGAATACTTGTTCTCAGAACTGTTACGAATCTCAAGATCCAGAAGAGTCCCTACATTTGCCCCTTTACTGTAAAAATCTGTTTCAGCAATGAATTTGTTCGGTGTATTACCGCTGTGCTTTATCCATGCATCAAAACCGGATTCATATAAACTCTGAACATAGTTACCAGGTCTTTCAAAATCTTTCTGAATATTGTCCGAAAGCATTTCGAAATACTTTTCCTGAGTAATGTAACCGGTTTTTAACATAAAAATATTTTCGTAGTAGGATGTAATTCCCTCTGCTATCCACAGCTCGCCCGAATAATTTTCTTTAGTGAAATCATATGGATCCATTGCTTTCGGTCTCAGTTTTTTTACATTCCAGGTATGGAATAATTCGTGAGCGCAGTTTGATAAAAATGTATTGTATCTGTCTTTGTTTGTGAAGGTTGTTGAACTTATGCTGAAAACAGTTGAGTTCAGATGCTCTGTGGCTCCGTAATCGAAAGGTCCGGAAATTAACATGTATGTAAAGTGCTCAAACGGCATTTCCCCCCAGAAATCACATACTGCCTGCGAAATGTTTTTGATATCATTCAGGACTTTATCTTTGTCATAAACCTGAGCAGGAGGGAAACTTACAACAAACTTTTTACCATTAACAATAAAATCATAATCTTTCTGATTCCCAATTAGTAAAGGACAGTCAGCAAGATAGTCATAATCACGGGCATAGAATGTATTCCCGGTTCCGTTAACTTTGTCAAGCCCTGTTGTTACATGCCAGGTGCCGTAGGGAATGACTTTAACTTCCAGCGGATTGAATCTTAATTTTTCCGGGTACATAAATACAGCACTCGCGTCGATGAATGCGCACTCATCATTCAGTCCTTTGGTTCTGATTGAAAATTCATTTGCGAAAATTTTATACTTTATTCTATAGCCTACCCCGGGACCATTCTGAACCCGCCAGGTATCTTTATCGGTTTTGCTCCAGATGAGCTTATTTCTTGACTCATCTTCCGCAAAAAATCCCTGCACCCCTGCGGCAAAATCTAAGATGTTATATCTTCCCGATCTCCATGCGGGAAGAGATAGATCAATATAATTATCAGGAGAGGAAGTATAATTACTTATTGATATTTCCACTTCAAATAAATGATTGGGGGGAAAAGGCATACTGACAACATAAACTACTTTTTCATCGGCTGCAAATGCAGTTCTCTCAGCAGCGGTTACGAATATATTTAATAATAAAAAGATTGAGGAGAGGTAAAATTTCATAAAGAAATAAATTTGATTAACATTTTTTATACCGTTACGATTTATAAGGTTGGTAAGATTCCCATCACTACTTTTTCACTCGGTAAATTAGCCATTTAACCAATTTAACTAAATTTAATTAATCAATTAATCATATAACTAAATCTCCAGAGGACTAATTTTAGCTTCATCAAGATCAAGCTGAGCTTCCTGTCTTCGGAGAACAACATCGTCATAAGCATTTTTCCTTCGCAGCTGAAATAGTTTATTCCTCTGCACATTAATAAGATCTTTCAGAATGTCATTGCATACTCTCAGCTCCTGATCGTCGCATTCAAGAGAGTTCAGCCTTTGAATCGAAAGTGCGATATTGCTTTCCAGTTCTTTTTTTATATTGTCTACGAGTTCATTCTCAGCAATTTGTTTCTGATACTTTTCATTCAGACGTTTCAGAGTTGCTTCCATTAATTCAATCTTAAGTGCGGTCTCCTGCTCTTCTTCAGGAACGATATCATCAAACTCTTCAATCTTGAGCCACTTGATTATGAAAGGTAGACTAAGACCCTGAATCACAAGAGTTACAAGTATCACAATAAATGTAATAAACAGGATGAGGTTTCTAAACGGGAACGAATCCCCATTTGATATTACCATTGGAATTGATAAAGCAGCTGCCAGCGATACGACACCGCGCATTGCCGCCCAGCCTACAAGGACTGGTCCTCGCCAACCGGGACTCTTTTCTCTTGACCGTATTTTCTTGCTCAAAAATCTCGGGATAAACGCTGCGGGGAAAATCCAGATAAAGCGAATAAGAATTACCAGAATACTAATTATAAAACCGTACTTTATTGCTTCGGTTATTGAATACCCTTCCAGACCGTGTATTATGACAGGAAGTTCAAGACCTATAAGAATAAATATTAATCCGTTTAAAACAAAAGTAAGAGTGGTCCATACTCCGAATGCCTGAAGCCGTGATTTGAAATTTAAGATCTCGTGTGATCTGAATGACAGGAATAATCCTCCGCTGACAACTGCCATTACCCCCGAAAAATGAAAATGCTCTGCTGCCAGATACATAAGATATGGTGTCATGACAGTCAAAGCAGCGTCTATGCTTGCGGTTGTTGGAAGTAATCTGTGAACTGCGTAGATTATATGTGCAATAGCAAGTCCTATGACAATTCCCATTACGGTGACCAGAAAAAAATCAGCTGCTGCTTTACCAGGAATAAATATTCCCGTTACTACAGCTGCAACGGAAAACCGGAATACAATCAAACTCGATGCATCGTTTATGAGACTCTCTCCTTCAAGTATAGTAACAGCTCGCTTCGGAATCTTCAAATGCTTTAAAACGGATGTAGCTGCGACAGCATCCGGCGGCGAGATTATACCGCCAAGTAAGAATCCAAGTGCAAGAGTAAAGCCCGGAATCATTGACGATGAAACCAATGCAACTATGCACGAAGTAAATATTACAAGTCCGAAAGCTAACATAAGTATGGGACGTTTCCATTTCCAGAAGTCGTGCCATGAAGTAAACCATGCGGCTTCATAGAGAAGAGGCGGAAGAAATATCAGAAAAATTAAATCAGGGTCAATATTAATATGAGGGACTCCCGGAATGAAACTTATTATTAACCCTCCAATAACCAAAAGTATCGGGTAAGAAATTTTCAGCTTTTGCCCGATCATAATTAGAATAAATACAATGAACAAAAGCGATAGTATCAGAAGGAGCTTGTCGTGAATCATAAGTTAATTGGTTGATTAGTTCAATGGAAACTACCAATGTCTCAATGTAAACAGGCTTTTACATAATTTAAAAGGAATTTATGTAAGAATTTTATTTCCATGCTTATTGAAAATTCTTCAAAATCAATTTTATAAAAACGGTCCACTCAACCATCATCATATCCATTCCAAATCTTTCTTCGTCATTTCATTTTCAACATCACCTGTATTCAAAGTTGATGCAGGCTCAAAAAGCATTACATGAACCTCTTCACCGGCTCTCGGTCTGTGTTCGACTCCTTTTGGAACAACGATCATCTCCCCTTCTTTGACTTCAACTGTCTTATCACGGAAGTCCATAAAAAAACTTCCTTTGATTACAAAGAATAGTTCGTCTTCATTCTTATGAGAATGCCATACAAAATCACCTTTGAACTTAACGAGTTTTACATACTGCTCGTTCAGCTCTGCGATAATTTTCGGATCATAATGACCGGGAAATTTATCCAGCCTATCTTTTAAATTAATTACTTCCATAATTTATTCAGAAAATATTTTTCTAAAAACTTTTTCTCTGTAATCAAAAATAGATTCCACTTTCTTTTTCACAATAAGATTATGCGGAATAAATTCAAGTATTCCTCCCGGCGAAAGATAATTTACTATATCTGTCATCCGTGTAGTTCCGCCAATATCTTCAAACTTATGTTCATGAATCCATACCCTGTACGGACCTTTATTTTGTGTATCTTCAAAAAAATAAGGGGGCTTCCATTCTGTTATTTCAGACCTCCAGTTAAAAGACATACCTCTCAGATTAATTTTGTAATCAATGAGAGCTCCTTTTTTCATTTCGACCGGGAGCTTTGTAAGTATTCTGAAATCCAGCACAGCCGGAGTAATTAAATTTAGATTTTCAGCTTTGCTGAAAAAATCAAATACCTGATTGAGGCTCTTATTTATCATTGTAATTCTGATTAAAACATGAGGTGTCATTTGTGTTTTATATGCATTAATGTAAATTTCTGTAGTCCATAATTCCGGACGTGCCATTGGTCAGGTAATTTTGATTTTACACACTCTCATTAAGAACCGACCGGTTCTGATCCTGCAGCCCCTTTGACTTAAAAATTCTCAGCCAGATTCTTTCATGAAAATAATATAATATCATTTTAGTGAACACTTCAGTGAATCCAATTTCAAAAGCAGTAGATACTTGCCCTGTAACAAAGAACGCTATTATTATTGTATCAATACTTCCAAGGACTCTCCAGCTGATACCTTTTGCAAAACTTCTCCAGTGCTTATCATTATAAGAAACATAACCTGTATCTGAAACAATCTGCTCTCTTCCTATTTTAAAAAACAACCAGGCGCGTTCGTGAAGGTAAAATAAAATTATTTTCGTGAACATTTCGATCCCTCCTATCCTGAGAGCTTTTGATATGTTACCTGTAAATAGCCAAGAAAGAAAAATAGTATCCATGGTTCCTATGATACGCCATGTAACACCCTTTATCAGGCTAATTCTTCTGGATTCAGCGGAGAGAATGCGCATTTAAATATTTTAAAAGTAAAAAATTATCGCTAAAAATGCGTAAAGATATTTATGAAATCAAATCAAAAGATGGTGTCTTAAATTGCCTGTGACATTGATATTGATTTTTGTTTTTTATGTGTATAACTAGAAAATGACCTTTTAGCTGACAATCGGATCAACAATGTAAAATTAACTGCAGTTCTTTTTTCACGCATATCATAATAAATATAAACGGTAATCACTTCCCTGAAACAATAATCTCAACAGACTGAGTTGCAGCTCCAAAGAGTTTGCCGTCTTCACTCATCATTTTCATCTGAAAATACTGCCAGCCTGTATCACGGGGTCTGACTTTAAACTTAAATGTTACTTCTTCGCCCGGGGATACATTGACCGGAAGCTGGATGTATCCTACTCCCCATGAATTCAAAGTCGTGAGATTTTTATCCGTATCCACCATGACTAACTGATCGTTACCTTTTATCCAAGTCTTATTGCCGGTATTTTTCATAGTTATAGAAACATCATGATCCTTATCTGCCTGCATTGATAAAGGAATGTTCTGTGTTATGAATGCGGAGTTGTTTGCTCTGGGATCATCTCCTTTTGTGCTGCCTTTCGAAATTCTGACGAATACTTTACTGGTGCTCTGTCCGAAAAAATATTCTCCCTTTTTCATCCTCCACTGCAGACTGTGATTGCCTGGTACAGGAGGAGCGATTACATCAAATTCAATCGTTGCAGACTGTCCAGTATCAACGGTTCTTGTTAAATAAACCGGAGATAAATTCCAGTCGGGAAATAAAACATCGGAAGAGCCTGTTAAAGGTGAAATTTTGTAATCACCTCCCGAAGCAGAGTACCATGGCTGTGTCCCTGTATTTTTCATTGTAACCGTAACTTTATATTTTTCGCCTGAAGTCATGTTTGCAGGAACAGAAAGATTTACGAATTCAGACATGAAACCGTCATTACTTAAAAAGTCATTATTTAGATCTCTGCCAACAATAATAGTAGCAGCGGCAATATCTCCGAAATCCAAACTATCTCTTTTAATTATCCAGCTACAGTTATACTTACCGCTTTCCTTTGGAGCGGTGATTTTAAAATATAGTATAAGTTGTTCTCCCGGATTTACATCATAGGGAAGAGGGACTTTCGTTATTCCCCATACATCAGACTGAAGTAAATTATCAAATCCGTCATACAACGACAGCTGATATTTGTCACTATTTTTCCATTTGCTTTTGCCGTTATTGAGCATAGTAATGCTGACTATAGATTCTTCTTCCGGTTTGAGTTCTCCCGGAATGTCATAGCTGATTAAAGTCGAATTGTCAGTCTGCACCGGATTCGATCCATGATTTACCTGAGCAAAGGTTTGAGTTGAAAATACTGCAATTAAAAAAACTACAGTGAGAAATTTTAATGAATATTCTTTTTTGATGTCTAATCTCATTTGACTTTTTAAATTTTTTATGACCAATTTAAATTTCTATAATATTTCTTTAGATTTATAAATTCCATACTTCATTGCCTTAATAAATAAAAAATCCCGGCATCTTTCAAAACCGGGATAAATCTTACAAATCTTACAAATCTTATAAATCTTATGAATCTTATGAATCTTACGAATCCTTCAACGCTTCGGCTCCGCCTACAATTTCTAGTATTTCTTTTGTAATAGCAGCTTGTCTTGCCTGATTGTAGGATAATTCCAGAACTTTCAGCAGATCGGAAGCATTCTTTGTTGCTGTTTCCATTGCCGTCATTCTTGATGCCTGTTCGGATGCGTTAGACTCAAGAAGAATTTTCCAGAAGTGGATTTTGTATTGCTTAGGTATCAGCTCTTTTAATATCTCAATAGCGCTTGGTTCAAATATGTAATCCACTGCTTTTTCTCTTTTTTCCTCCTTTGAAACACTTTTTTTCTTTAGTGGTAAAAACTGTTCCTTTGCGGAAACCTGTTTGGCTACGGTGACAAAACGGTTATAAATAATATCTGCACCGTCATACAGTTTCTTTTCGTACCCGTCAATTATAAAATCAACTATCTCATTTGAAGTGTCAAATGAAAGCTCATTAAAAATATTAACATAGCTCTTTATCAGATTAACGTTCTTTTTCTTTATTGCATCTGTTGCTTTTCTGCCTACAGTCACAACTTTAGTATTTTTATCCAGAGTATTAATATAATTTAACGCGTATCTGATTATGTTTGTATTGAAAGAACCTGCAAGTCCCCGGTCCGCCGAAACAACCACTACAAGCCGGTTTTTTCCATCGCGTTGCTCCATTACTTTGTTAGCCTCTTCTCCTGCGACCTCAACAAGATAATTAAGAAGTTCATTTATTTTATTTGCATACGGTCTCATTGATACAATTCTTTCCTGAGCTCTTCGAAACTTTGCGGAAGCAACCATCTTCATTGCCTTAGTTATCTTCTGTGTCCCTTTTACACCGCCTATCCTTATTTTTAATTCTTTAAGTGTAGCCAAGTTATAGTTGGATTTATAAGATTTATAAGATTTATAAGATTTATAAGATTTATAAGATTTATAAG
>CAYNTN010000108.1:0-16768 GCA_964399995.1 uncultured Ignavibacteriaceae bacterium | reverse complement strand
AATTAGTAATTAGTAATTAGTAATTAGTAATTAGTAATTAGTAATTAGTAATTAAACAGGATGTAGTCCCGTAAATTTCAATCCCTCTGTCTCCTCAAATCCATTCATAAGATTAAACGCCTGCAAAGCCTGTCCAGCAGCACCTTTCATTAAATTGTCAATTGCACTGATCACTACCAGCCTGTTTGAATTAAAATCTTTTTCAAATCCAATGTCACAATAATTTGTACCCCAGAGAAGCTTTGGTTCCGGGTAACGGTAGATGCCGTCATTCTCTTTTACTATTCTTATGAAAGGTTCATTTGAATATTCTTTCCTGAAAATTTTCCATATTTCCTTTTCATCGAGACCTTCATTTAAGAAAACATGACTTGTCGCAAGCACTCCTCTGACCATATCAATTGATGTTGCTGAGAAATTAATGTTGAATTCCTTTCCAAAGCTTAACTCCTGAATTATCTCAGCACTGTGCCTGTGTCCCGTCGGCATAAAAGACCTTACGCAATTTGATCTCTCGGGATGATGTGAAGCAGCATTTGATTCGTTGCCGGATTCACTTGAACCGACTTTCACCTCTGTAACTGTCCTGCTTAGATCAGCTAAATTATTTTTGAATACCGGATAAAGTCCGAGTATAGTCGCAGTTGCATTACAACCTGCACTCGAAACATACTTTGAATTCTTCATCTCTTCCCTGTGAAGTTCGGGAATTCCGTAGACAAATTTTTCAAGAAACTCTTTCGCAGGATGATCAATACCGTACCATTTTTTATAATCTTCCGGATTCTTTAATCTGAAGTCTCCGCTGAGATCGATGATCTTTTCTGCTTTGTCAATGAATTCTTTAATTCGTGTTGATGAACTTTTATGCGGAAGACAAAGGAACAATGTATCACAATGCTCTAAATCCTTCAGAGATGTAAATTTCAGATTTGTATTTTTTCTGAGGTTGGGATGGAGCTTAGTGACGGCTTTGCCGTTAAATCTTTCGGAAGTTACCTGTTTTATTTCAATCTCCGGATGATTCAGCAGTAATCTGAGCAATTCACCGCCTGTATATCCGGATCCCCCGGCAATTGAGACGTTTATCTTATTCAATGCTCTCCTTACCGACTTTTATCACATAGTCTGCAATATAACCCGGAATATTGACTCCAGAAATATCAATACTGTTTTTAAATTCCATTGTGTAGTTCACTTCATTGATCTTCAGCCCTTCACCGGTTTCAAAGATATCAATTGCAACAACTCCCCCTCCGACTGCATTGGCAGCATCGACTGATATTTTATATATCTCATCCGTAATCTCACACCTGGTTGCTTTTCCGCCGCGTGCAGTATTTGTGATCCAGTGAGGAGATGATCTGTAGATAGCGGCAATGCATTCATCACCGACGACAAAGCTTCTTATATCACGACCTTTCTTTTCAACATATTTCTGAATATAGAATATTGAATGGTGATATGATCCGAGGACAGTCTTATGCTCAAGTATTGTTTCGGCTGCATCCCTGTCATTTACTTTGGAAAGCAGTCTTCCCCATGAACCTACGGCGGGTTTTAAAACTACCGGGTAACCCATTTCTTCTATTGCAGTTAATGCAGTCTCTTCAGTAAATGCAACCCTCACTTCCGGTTGGGGGACATTCGACTCGGCTAATGCAACCGATGTAAGAAGTTTGTCACCGCAGACAGTTGCTACGTTGTAAGTGTTAACACATTTTACTCCGGCACTTTCGAAGAGCTTTATAGCGTGCAGTGCGCGTGAGTGATTAATTGATCTTTCAACCAATACATCAATATCATATTTATCTCTTCCGATATTAAAACCGATAGTTCTGTCATCTATCATTTCAAGATCAGCATTACGTTTTTTAAATTCTTCAATAAGGAATTTTTCATCCTTCCTTATCAAAGAATGGAGGAATCCAATTTTCAAATTTTTATTTTAGTTTATTAATGATTCAGGGAGGACTATTCGCCCCAATCCTCTTCTTCTTTGGGGGCTTCTGCGAGTGTTACAGGATCTAACTGAACTACCTCAAGCTCTGAACCGCATTCAGCGCATTCAAGCAGTTCGCCTTTCACTGTTCCTTCTTTAACTTCAATTTCAGCTCCGCATACGGGACACTCCGCCATAATTTCTATTTTGTTTTTAATTTAATTCAAAATAATATTTTTGAAAAAATATTTCAAGGTTAATGAACTAGCACAAAATGGAAAGGATCAAACAAATATGCACAAGTGATCCCTGTATCTCTAAAGGAGAAAATCTTATCTAATTCACGGTTCTGATTTCATAAACCATCTGTCCGTTTTTATTTGAAAATTTCTTTTCAAAAGATATAATTTTTATACTATAAACTTTCTTCAGAAATTCTAAAAATTCGTTTAAAGAATTTTCTTCCTTAGCAAGAAATATTATTTTGTTTGTCTTTTTGAAATTGTTTTCAATAGTATCGGAATCATCATTGAATGAATAACATTTGTTGTCGTAATAAACATTATATGCCGGATATTTCGAATTTAAAATGTCCCTGTAATTTTTTTCCCGGGAACCTGCATAACCTGTGCTAAAAAATAATGCATACTCTCTTACATTTGTGTTAAGCGAGGTTGTAACGACTGAATTGCTTGAATTCTCTTCCACAAAATTCATGAATTTTAGTGATTCGTCGGTCCGGAATTTAAGAAAGCTTGAATAATTATATACCGAAACTGCTCCTTTAGCTAAAATTAAAATTATAAACACAATATAAATTAACTTAGTAATTTTTTTAAACAATATTTTTAGAGAAGATTCGGCAAAAATTAAAATTGAGATGAAAACGGCAAATGCAGACATTACATTCATTGGAAACATGTAGTTTTCTCCGTAATGTTTTGCAACAATCAGAATTTGTAAATTCATTGCCAGAAAGATTCCCAGAGCTAAACGGAAATTATTGTCATTGGAAAAAGCAATTCTGATTTTCACGTTTGCATTTTTGAAATCAGTTACAATCTTTAATGCCATTGAAAGGAACAAAGAAAAATATGCGATTCCAAAAAACCATTCATTAATGAAAATCCTTTTGATGTTATATAAAAAAAAATTTTTATCAATTATTGTTGGCTCTCCAGTTCCGTATCGATCACTGTAAACAGTAATTCTGTAGATCCAATCGGTAAAATAGTTCACATTAGCAGCAGAAATTGCCGGAATGACAAAAATAAAAAATGAAATGATTACTGAAAATAAAAGCAATAGTTTATTTTTAATTCCTTTGAACAGGATAAATGGTATAATAATTAAAGGTATAAAAGTTATCTTCGCTGATACTCCCAAACCGCAGATTATCCCGATCAAAACAACGTACTTTAGATATTTTTTTGAATTTATATCCGGAGTATTAATGAAAAGTAATAACGCAGTAATAAAAATGCATACAATGAAAAATAAAAAATTTTCAGCGATGATATATGAAAAAAGTGAAATTATCTTGACTGAAGTAAATGGTGTTAATTGCAGCAGGAAAGTAATTTTGTAGTCAGAATATAATTTGTATGAAATGACTCCCATAAAAAATAATCCCAGACAGTTTAGGGTAAGGAGACAATAGCAAATGCCGTCTATGTACTTTTCAGGATTGAACAAAACGTCTTTTACAATATCATTTTCTTTACCGGTAAAAAACCAGAGAGTCCGAATAACGATAGCTCCGATTACCTGTACAGGAGTACCGGGATGATCAATATGACTCACTCCGTAACCTGATAACTGCGCTAAGTTAAGTGAACTGATGAGATAAACATAACTTGGATCAGCCTGATAACTTGTAAAATACGGACCCTGATTGTTTTTAAGCTGAGCTGAAATGAAAAATACAAATAACGGAATTATTAAGAATGGTAAATATCTGATTCGGTCGCCAAGCAGATTGTTTTTTTGCATACACAAACTAAATTTTTTTCTAGTGAAAGAAAATAACAAAATAGCAAAACCTCATACATCAGGAACTCCAACTGCATCAATATGCTAATCAGCAAATTAATCAACCAATCATCTACTCTGCAGGATTTCTCTGATATGTATTTTTAAAATCGTCCTGAATGACGTATGCCTCTCCTCTAATTTTAAAAATTGTGTCTTTGTCGAGAATACGGGTTTGAAATTTCCAGCCAACGGGAAGTTTAAGCTTAGAAGCAAGATTTTCGAGATCATCAATACTCTGAGTTTTGTTTACTTCCAGAGAAGCTGACTGCATCGTATAAATCACACCAGTATCCGAAACTAGTTCATAAATTTTTTCTCCTTTTTTAAATAGAAAGTCCGTGAATCTCCCGACTGTATGTTCTGTATAAAGCTTTCTTTCTTTTGCCTGAACTTTAGCTTCTGAAATTTTATTTTCGAATGTTGCTACCAGATCAAATACATACCCGTAAAACGTCATCGGCTCTCCTTTATAGTATCCTCTGATGCTGTCCAGCACCCAGAAGCGCGGACCGTTAAACATTATCGCTTTAGCGCCAATCTCCTTTTTTAATGCTTCAGGATCAAATGTATCCGATTCAGCAATAGGTATTGGCAATCTGTTGATATTATTATACACACCTATTTTAAATTTATTGAAGATCCTGTAAGCGGTGAATATTTCAAAATACTGTTTGCCTCTTAAATTTTCCAAAGGAACAGGATCGGCGATGTGCTTCATATCAAGACGCTGTAATAGTTTTTTTGAACTTCCTTTTATCTTTGGAAATAGTACAGAAGCACCTAATGTCAGCACTGTACTTAATGCTATGAGTTTATTTTTTTTCATATATGTTTTTCATGCAAAATAAAGTAAACTTATTATTGTAACAATTCTATTTTAATTTTCAGCCATTAATTTACTCCATTTCCTCCAAAACGCAGTTTAACCACAAAGCACACAAAGTCTGCACAAAGTTCACAAAGAATTATTTTTTTTAGAATTATTTTCATCTTAGTGTGCTTTGAGCATTCTTTGTGTTCTTTGTGGTTAAGCAACGTTTGAAATGAGTATCCGAAATTCCAAATTCCAAATCCTTTTTGAATGTCTAAATACTTCTGAATAAAGTATATTTATAAAAATAATACAAAACAATCTTTTGGTAAAACGTCTTTTCTGTTCAATCATATTTATAACATTCTTTAACAATTCATATTCTCAGCAAAACATAGATTCAATTCTGAATTTCACTTTGGCTTTCCGCGGACTGACACAGCAGGACATTACCATTCCTATTAATTTTGACAAAGAAAAATCTCCGAGGAATGATGCGAAGCTTTTGCTGCCTGTAGTGAAAGAGATTATGCAGGAGCCGATGAAGTCGTTTGGATTTATGGATAGTCTGTCAGAAAGCAACTATGAAGGGAAATTCTTATTAAATCAATTGTTTGCTTTGAATAATTATTCACAAACAGGAATTGAAGAACTCAGAGTTATCAAAAAAAATGGCAGCATAAATTCTCCGGATATAATCAAAATTAGTGAGATTGGATTGAATAATCCTGAGGGAGTTGAAAATTCAGTAAAACTGCTGACGGATTTCATAAAGTTCACAAGAAAAGTACAAAAGATGCTGATAAGTCCTTTAACAGAAGATGAACTCAATTTTTTGTCGGTAAACTTACTCTCAGTAATTTCTGAAACTGAGAGCGTTGACGGGAATAATTCTGACATTTTTAAGTTTAATCAGGAAAGAGATACTTCAATTTATATTTCCAAAAAAACTCTCGATCTTCTGAGCAAGATCAAACGGCAGGAAGTGTATGAAATTTCCTCTGCTGAATTCATAAGCTGTTACTCTCTTTACCGAATGTTTTCAATGACCGAAAATATTTACAACAGTCCTCCGTCAGATATCTCAAGTGAGAGTATTATGGGTGATTATCTTTATTATTATGACAAAGGCGGCATTCGGATCGCAATAGGAAGTAAAGGAAATAATGTTTACACAGGGGACTTTGATTTCATAATTGATCCGGGCGGTAATGATGTTTACAATATTACAAACGGTCAAACAGATTACTTTTTGAAGGAAAATTTCAGCTGCATAATTGATCTATCCGGAGATGATTTTTATAATGCTATCACCAACTACTCTCTCGCCGGCGCTGTATTTTCATCGGGTTTTATTTTTGATAAAGAGGGTGACGATACTTATAAAGGAAAAAATGTATCACTCGGTTCAGCTATATGCGGGCTTGGGGTTTTGTATGATGAGAACGGAAATGATACCTATCAGGCAAACCAGTTCTCGATCGGAGCTGCATCGTTCGGTGTCGGACTTCTTGTTGACAGAAACGGCAATGACGTTTACATCGCGAATTCATATTCACAGGGATTTGGAATGACTGAAGGTGTAGGTGCCATAGTCGATAATAAAGGCAATGATAATTATTTAATTGATGCCCGCTCACTCGATATCGGAAGATACGAAGATCATTACGTTTCAATGTCGCAGGGCTACGGGCTTGGACTTCGTCCTTATTATGCAGGAGGAATAGGTCTGATAATAGAAGGCGAAGGAAATGATTTTTATTCGACTGACATTTTCGGACAGGGCGGAGCTTACTGGTATGCACTCGGTTGTATCGTTGACAAGTCTGGACACGATAAATATAATTCTTATCAATATGCACAGGGAGCAGGCATTCATCTGGCTGTAGGACTTTTGAAAGATTATGACGGCTGGGATTTTTATACATCTGATGGAGTGTCACAGGGCTGCGGACACGATTTCGGATTCGGGCTTTTATATGATGTGAAAGGAAATGATAATTACTCTGCTTATTCATTATCACAGGGAGCAGGAAATGCAAACGGAATAGGAATGTTAATTGATGAAAGCGGACGTGACGGATATTTGAATAAAGAACCGGGAAATACAAGAGGCTACGGAAATTACAGGCGTGAATACGGAAGCCTTGGAATTTTTCTTGATGCTTCGGGTGAAGACTTTTACTCTGTTGGAGGTATGGACAGTGTGATAAAGAATTCATCCACCTGGGGAGTGATGGATGATTATTATTTAACAGACCAAAAGTCCCAGGCAAGCGGAAACACTTTTAAAATTCCATTGGACTCAAATAAGAATTATACTGAAGATGAACTTTTCATAATGGCAAAAACGATCGAGCCGAGATTTTCTCAATGGCAGGAATATGGTTTTAGAAAACTGGTTGAAGACAGTACTCGGACGGCTGAATACATAATGAAATATCTCGACACAGACGATCACAGGGACGGGCTTGTGCTCCGTAATCTTGCATTAAAGATAGGTTACACGATGGGGAATTATTTTACTGAGAAGCTCAGATATTATAATTTATCAATGAGCGCTAAACCAATATTCAACCAAAATGAAATTGCATTCATATGTTATTTATTCGGTGAAACCGGAAATCCTGCTGGCAAAGAAGAATTATTTAACCTTACATTCGATGAAAATGTGAGAGTCCGTACGGTTGCAGTAAATAGTTTGGGCAAAATTAATATTGATACCGCTGATTCAGAGTTCATAAACAAAACTGCAGCAAGGTTGAGAGAGCTTGCAAATGAAAATTCCACTTCTAAACTTTACAATAAAGACATTGCTTATGCATTTAAGAATTATAAAAATTTTGATAATATTGCAGCTTTGATTAATCTTATGAGCAATGATTACTTCGGGGCGAGATTTCTTGCGGCAGAAGGACTTAAGACTTACGGGGATATTTACTATGAATTTATCAATGATGAACTCATAAGCAAAATATCCGGCAACCCCATCTGGTATGCTGCTTTTTTAAATTCCATTGAATACCTTTCGGAAGAAAAATTCAAAAAAATATTTAGCAAATTAACGGAATTAAATTTGCCATATCGGGAAGAAATTAATTTAAACTATTTGGATTTATTAAAAAGAAAACTCAGCAAATCAGAGCTTCAAGACTTCAAAGAATGGGCTGACAGTCTTATCACAGAACTTCAATCAAAAAGTATTTTAAAAATCAATTAATATAAAATGACAAAATTAAATCATTTAAAAATTATTATACTTCTGTTCTTTGCAGTGTACCTGAATGGATGTATAAATGTAGATCAGAAGACAAAGATCAATGAAGACGGATCGGGTGTAATTAATTTGCATTATTGGGTAAGATCAATGTATGTAAATTTAGGAGATGTAGAGATGGGTGATGATATAGGAGGTTTTAGTTTTATTGCCTCGGAGATTAAGAAAAAATATTCGTCTCCTTTTTCAGAATCAAAGACTCCCAGAAGATATGAGATAGAAAAAGACAGCACAACACATATTGAAGTTGAGATCACATTTACCGACTTTAATAAACTGACAGAAGCATCGGGATTCTCCAAATTGCAAACGAGTTATGTAAAAGAAGATGACGGAACAAAGTTCAGATACTTCATCCCGAAAGATACTGCAATAGCATTAACTTATACAAAGGATTGGAATACGTTGATATATACATTTGAATTCCCAAATGAAGTCATAGCTACAAACGGAACAATTGATCCCGCATCAAAGAATAAAAACGTAGTAAAGTGGGAATATAAGGTTTCTGACCATGCAAAAAATGATCTGGAATTCACTGCAACAATAAAAAACAAATCAAAAATCTGCGGTTTGTTTGGAATCGAATTACCATTAATTTTACTATTCGGACTCCTTTTATTTAAAACAAATACATTGAAAAGAAAATGAAAAACAAAATAGGCATACTCGGCTCCGGAGTTGTTGCCAAAACTCTGGCGAATGGTTTTTTGAAATATGGTTATAAAGTAATGATGGGCACCAGAGATGTGATAAAGCTGAATGAATTTGCCGATAAAGCTAATGTCGGATCATTTGAAGATACTGCCAAGTGGGCAGAAACAATTGTATTGGCATGCAAAGGAACGGCTGCCGGGGATGTCATCAAATCTGCAGGAATTGATAATCTGAAAAATAAAACTATTATTGATACCACTAATCCGATTTCAGATTTACCTCCTGAAAATGGTGTGTTAAAATTTTTTACAAATCTTGATGAGTCTTTAATGGAGAAACTTCAGATACTTTCTCCTGAATCAAATTTTGTAAAATGTTTTAGTTCGGTTGGAAATGCCCTCATGGTAAATCCTGAATTAAAGGACGGTAAACCGACAATGTTCATTTGCGGTAACAGTGACGAAGCTAAGAAGGAAGTAAAAGAAATACTCGATAAGTTCGGATGGGAAACAGAAGATCTCGGAAGAGTTCAGGCGGCAAGAGCCATCGAACCGCTTTGTATACTTTGGTGCATACCGGGATTTTTGAGTAATAGCTGGACACATGCATTCAAGCTTTTAAAAAAGTAAAATTTGATTTGAAAATTGTAAAGCGGATTCAATAGTATATTTCGTGTAATTATATCTAATAACTCTGTTAATCATTTTAACAGAGTTTTTTATTTATCCCAGATTTTTCATTAGAAAACTATTTTACAACTTAGCCATAAAGATCTCACTATGAGGGTAAGCATAATTTTAAATTGTAACAAGAAATTCTTCGCAATCCTTCGTACTTTGCGTTAACCAGGCTTTTAATTTCCAATTAAGAAATCGGGTTTATTAATATCTGAGGTTGCGCAAAACACATTTTCTTGTCATTGGTAAGTGAAGTGAAGAATTCAAATGCTTAATCGATTAAACATTGGTCAACAAGCATTAGTTTAAATTTGTTAGGATTTTGTTAGGATAGATTTTATTTTTGTATATGTTTGTAATTTGTTCAGAATTTTTGGTTTAATTAACGAAAGTCAAAAATAACAAATGTAAAATTATAAATAAAACCTATGTGTTTAAACAATAAAAGTCCTCCTGATCGTTTCATGATAAGATTCAGTAATTCAAAAATTAATTATTAAACCTAAAAAAACTATAATTATTTTTTAAACTAAAGATAACAAATCTATGAAAAAGAACTACATTTTAACTTGCATTCTGTCTGTTTTTCTTGCTGCATTTCTGATCTATGGATTTTCAACATCTGATGATCCAAAGTCTGATATAGCAACAAATGTAACTGCAACAAATACTATTGAGCATTACAATGCAACTACGGGTCCGGGTAATTCTAACTTCAATGCTTCTGTTTTATATGACCAATCGGAGCTTGTTTCAAATCCGGGAGCCGGTTTTGGAGGCGCTGATGCGAGCGCTATTACGGCACCAGGAACATTATTTGGATTTGGAAATCAACAGACCATTCCCAACAGAATGGCTGATGACTTTACAGTACCTGCAGGGCAAAGCTGGCAGATTGATTCCATTGTTATTTTTCATTATCAAACAGGTTCTACCACTACGTCTACTTTTACCGGTGCAACTCTTCAGATTTGGGATGGAGCTTTACCGGGTACAGGTAACATTGTTTTTGGTGATGCAACAACAAATAGATTAGACAATACTCGTTTCAGTGGTATTTATCGTGTAACGGCTACAACATTGACAAACAATCAGAGACCAATAATGAGAAATCGAATTGCCGGGGATGGCACAACTTTTTTTGACGCTGGTACATATTGGATAGACTATGCTGCTACGGGTACACTTGCTTCCGGTCCATGGAATCCGCCAAGAACGATTGTTGGACAGCCTGCCACCGGGAATGCATACCAAAAATTAGGAGCCGCTGCTTTTGCACCTGCTATGGATGCAGGTAGTGCGGCTCAACAAGGTGTTCCATTTATAATTTACGGAACCACAGGTCCATTACCTGTTGAATTGTCTTCTTTCATTTCAACCGTAAACGGAAGAAATGTAAATCTTGACTGGTCAACAGCTTCTGAGTTAAACAATGCTAGATTCGAAATCGAAAGAAAAGATAATAATACATGGGCAAAAATCGGTGAGGTTGAAGGAAACGGCACCACAACTTCTCCGAAAAGCTATTCATATTCCGACAGAAATCTGATCAACAATACATACAATTACAGATTAAAACAAATTGATTTCAACGGAAACTTTGAATATTTTAATTTATCAAATGAAGTTGTAATTGGAGTTCCAAGCACATTTGAATTAGCTCAGAACTATCCAAATCCATTTAATCCGTCAACAAAAATTAACTACTCAATTCCATTTGACGGAACTGTCAGCTTAACAGTCTATGATGCGATGGGCAAAGAAATAAGCAGACTTGTTGATAATAATCAGCCTGCAGGATACTACAGTATCGAATTCAATGCAGCTAATTTCGCAAGCGGAATTTATTATTACAGCATTAATGTAAACGGACAAAGCAATTTTACTGATACAAAGAAAATGCTGCTGGTAAAATAAATTTTTCAAGGAACAATTTAGTTCATGCATTTAAAAACCCTGTTCAATTTTTTGAACAGGGTTTTAAATTTTTAACATGTACTGTTCTGACCCGGGGTTGTCCAAAAACCACCTACTACTCCTGACTACACCTCAGCTTGGTAAGGAGATTAATTTAAAAACCAAGCAAGAAGAGAAGTTGAAGAAATACTTAACAAGTTGAAGCAGAGAATTGCGGAGGAGCTGAAGCTGCAATAGCGATAGAGTCGCTTTGCATTCTTTGGTGCATCCATGGATTTTTAAATAATCAATGGACACATGCATTCAAGCTTTTGAAGAACTAAGCTTACAAGCTTTTATATATTAAATATTTTAGTTGCACATTTTTTCGGAACAAACCTTTCTGCAATATTTTCTAAGAAAATATTTTCCCGAGTCATCTATTTTGTACACACACATAATCACAACTGTAATTCTGCTTACTTCTGCTTATATGTAAAATTATTTAACTTGTAGTGCAGAAAGTGTATTGGTATTTTGTATACAATTTTAAGACATTACATCATGTCTGCTGCAAACAGAAGTCCTCCCCTAAACCATACCCATTAAAAAATTTCAGGACAATACTTAAATTTAAAAGGTTATGTCTTTTTATTATTAATTTAATATATACAGCCATGAATAAATTAATTATTACAATTTTGATTCTGGCATTGATGGTTCCCTTAAATGAAATTCTTAAAGCACAGAATTCTGATAATCTGAAAAACGGAGATAAGCAAAAATTAAGTACTCCATACATTCCTGATAAGTCTCCAAGAGCACCGGTCGGAAATTTAAATTCTATACCATTCATTTCTAAAAGTAATTCGGCAGGAGATAACCCTGCTTCTTGTTTAAAAATACCCTGGGATACAACTTTTGTTGTTCATCCTTTTGACGGATTGGGATGTAATGGTCCGGCTGATTCGCTCGACCCTCTTCAAAGGAATGATGATGATGTCACTCTGGCAATTCCGCTTCCATTTGTATTTAATCTTTACGGTACCAATTATACATCCGTTTACATTAATAATAATGGTAATCTTACTTTCAATAATGATTTTTGTGAATATACACCTTTTGCATTCCCGAGTGCAGCTGCAGCAATGGTTGCTCCTTTTTTTGCTGATGTAGATACAAGAAACCTTTTAAGCGGAGTTGTGTGGATGAAAATGGAACCAAATAGGCTTACAGTTATCTGGGATAGCGTGGGATATTATAATATTAATGTAGATAAATTAAATAAATTTGAAGTAATTATTACCGACGGAACAGATCCATTAATTGGAATTGGAAATAATGTATGCTTCAGTTATAGTGACATGGAATGGACAACAGGTGATGCATCAGGAGGAATTGGAGGATTTTATGGAGCACCTGCAACTGTCGGAGTGAATAAAGGTGACAGTATTTCATTTGCCACATTAGGAAGGTTTGATCGTCCGGGTACTTATTACGGCGGACCATCCGTTGATACGAATGGTGTAAGTTATCTGGACTGTCAGACATTTAGCTTCCGAGCTACGAATGCTTCAAATATTTGTCCGGTTGCAAGCGGATTCCCGATTGAAGATACGGTAATTGTGGACCCAGCTCCTTATATAGCAACTTATTCAATGAGTGCACCGGAAACCGATCAAATTGTAACCGGCAGTGTCAGCGGTGTTCCTCAGGGAATGACTGTAAATATAACTAATGGTTTAACATGTAATTTCGATGTTACATTTATACCTGAGTGCGATTCCATAGGTTTTTACGAAGCTACAGTAATTTTCACAGGAGTAGATAATGCTGCAGACCCTTGCACAACAATTGTCAGTGTGGAATTCGAATGGGAATGCCCGCTACCTGTTGAATTATCTTCATTCGCATCTACTGTAAGCGGAAGGAATGTATTGTTAGAATGGACAACCACAGAAGAATTGAACAATTTAAGGTTTGATATTGAAAGAGCAACAGATAACAATTGGACAACAATTGGATCAGTTAACGGCAGAGGTACTACAAATTCTCCTCAATATTATTCATTCCGGGACAGAAATTTAAACAGCGGTTCTTATAATTACAGATTAAAGCAAATTGATTACAACGGAAATCAGGAGTACTTCAATTTATCAAATGAAGTAGTAATCGGTATTCCGGAGAGATTTGAACTTGGTCAGAATTATCCGAATCCGTTCAATCCTGTTACAACTATTGATTACTCAATTCCGGTTGACGGAAAAGTCAGTCTGTCTATTTTTGATGCAGCAGGAAGAGAAGTTTCAAGGCTTGTAAATATGCATCAGTATGCAGGATATTATTCAGTTAATTTTAATGCATCTAACTTATCGAGCGGAATTTATTTCTACAGAATTGAAATAAGAGGTTTGAAGAATTTCATTGATTCCAGGAAAATGTTATTGATGAAATAATTTTATTTTTTGACTGATTTGAAATTGTTTAAAATACCCTGTTCATTGATTTGAGCAGGGTATTTTTATTACAATCCTCTTAAATGTAAATTGAACAAGGTTAATTTATTGAATATATTTGCATTACAATGAAAAAAAGCGCGTTGATAATAATTTTAATCATTACTATTAATATCAATGCATACCCATATGATTTTTCTGCTGTAGATGACATTGTTTCCGCCGGAATTATTAACAATGCATTCCCCGGAGCTCAGCTGTTAATCGGAAATAAAAATGATATTTTGTACAGCAAATGTTATGGTAACTTCACTTATGATGAATTTTCCAGTCCTGTCACAGATGAAAGTATTTTCGATCTCGCATCTTTAACCAAAGTTATAGCCACCACTTCAGCAGTAATGAAACTTTATGAAGAAAAAAAATTTAATCTTACTGACAAAGTTTCCTATTACATACCTGAGTTTGGAAATAACGGGAAAGAAGATATTACAATTCTGAATTTGCTTCTGCATAATTCCGGTCTCATAGCATTTGTGCCGTTTTATAAGACTTACTCAACGAAAGACGAAGTTCTTCAGGCGATTTACAATATCGGATTGGACTACCCCATTAACTCAAAATCCATTTACAGCGATTTGAATGCTGTTATGCTGGGACTGCTCGTTGAAAAAATTTCCGGGATGAATCTGAATGAGTATTGCAAACAAAATATATTTGTTCCGCTTGACATGCATTCTACTATGTTTATTCCCGATGAAAAATATAAGGACAGAATATTGCCGACAGAGGTTGATAATTACTGGAGAATGAGATTACTACAGGGTGAAGTTCACGATGAGACTACTTCAATACTCGGAGGCATTTCAGGGAACGCGGGACTCTTTTCAAATGCTACAGATCTTTACAAATTCATGCGAGTAATGTTAAACAACGGTAAATATTATAATCCTTACTCACGGGGATTAAAGGAAGAAAGACTTTTCAGTCCGGAAATTATTTCATTTTTCACGACAAAATATACTGATGTTTCATATGAAAATTCACGGGCATTGGGATGGGATACAAAGCCATTACAGAGTTCAACAAAATATAGAATTCCATGCGGCGAACTGATTTCTGAAAATTGTTTCGGACATACGGGTTATACAGGAACAAGTGTCTGGTGTGACAAAGACAGGGATCTGATAATCATTTTTTTAACGAACCGTGTTTATCCTACAAGAGACAATTATGGAATCAGAGATATCAGACCGGAGATACATAATATTGCGATTCAAAATTCTTCGGGTAATGGCTGATTATCTGATAGTTTAATTGGTTGTAATTGAATATGCTTTTAACAGGTTAGTTTGGAATTTCGCTTTTTATTATATAGTTCACAATTTAATATTACAATAAATAAATCTGAAAATGAAATTATCAAAATTTAAAAATGAACCTTTCACAGACTTTTCCAAGAAGAAAAATAAACAGGCATTTGAGAAAGCGCTTGAGAAAGTGACTTCGAGGTTTAAAAAGGAATATCCGATAACAATAGGAGGAGAGAAATTTTTTACCGATAAGAAATTATATTCATATAATCCGTCAGATAAGGAAGAAACAGTAGGAGTATTTCAAAAGGCAACTGCGGATATGGGTATAAAAGCCATTGAGATTGCAAATAATGTATTTTCAGAATGGAAGAATGTCCCGGCTAAAGCAAGAGTAAAATATATTCTTCAGGCTGCTAAACTGATTAGAAAGAGAAAACATGAATTTTCAGCAATGATGGTTTATGAGGTTGGGAAGAACTGGGCAGAAGCTGACGGTGACACGGCAGAAGCAATTGATTTTATGGAATACTATGCCAGAGAGATGCTAAGGTATGAGAAAGGTCAGGATGTCGTGAAAATTCCCGGTGAGAAAAATAAAGTTGAATATATACCGCTTGGAGTCGGGGTTGTAGTGCCGCCCTGGAATTTTCCGCTGGCAATACTGGTGGGAATGACAACCGCAGCAGTGGTAACGGGAAATACAGTAGTATTAAAGCCATCGAGCGACTCCCCTGCTATTGCCCGGATGTTCTTTGAAGTACTGGAAGAAGTAAAATTACCAAAAGGAGTTGTGAATTTTGTGACGGGAGACGGAAGTGTAATCGGTGATCTTCTTATTACTCACCCTCTGACAAGATTTATTTCATTTACCGGTTCAATGGAAGTCGGATTAAGGATTAATGAACTTGCAGCTAAAAAGCAGCCTTCTCAGATCTGGATTAAAAGAGTTATCGCCGAAATGGGAGGAAAGGATTCAATAGTCGTGGATTCCGATCTGAATAATTTTGATGAAACGGTCAAAGGAGTAGTTCAGGCAGCTTATGGGTTTCAGGGACAGAAATGTTCTGCCTGTTCCAGGGTAATCGTTGATGAAAAAATTTATGATAAGTTTTGTGAAGCGCTGGTTGAAGAAACCAAAAAAATTAAAGTCAGTGATGCAAAAAACAATCCGGGTATGGGACCGGTCATTAATGAAAAGTCAAAAAACAGCATCACTAATTATATAAAAACTGCAATAGACGAAGGCGGCAAATTAATTCACGGTGGAATGGAAGTTAGCGAAAAAGGATATTTCATTCAGCCGACAATAATTAAGGACGTAGATAAGAATGCAACTATTGCGCAGGAAGAAATTTTCGGACCCGTGCTTGCAGTCATTAAATCAAAGAACTTTGATGAAGGACTTGAAATTGCGAACAATACAATATACGGCTTGACCGGAGCAGTTTACACAAAACATAAAAAGAAACTTGAAAAAGCCGAAAAAGAATTTTTTGTAGGAAATCTTTATCTGAACAGAAAATGTACCGGAGCATTAGTAGGAGTTCATCCATTCGGAGGATTTAACATGAGCGGTACAGATTCAAAGGCAGGAGGAAGAGACTATCTCGGGTTATTCATGCAGGCAAAATCAATTGCTGAGAAAGTTAAGTAAGTGTGTAGAGTGTGTAGAAGTGTATAGAGTGTGTAGAGTGTGTAGAGT
>CAYNTN010000107.1:0-16788 GCA_964399995.1 uncultured Ignavibacteriaceae bacterium | reverse complement strand
CTCGTAACTCGTAACTTGTAACTTGTAACTTGTAACTTGTAACTTGTAACTTGTAGCTCGTAACTTGTAGCTTGTAACTATTTTTCCATTGAAAACTTTAAAAACTTAATTCCTGACAGATCTTTTATTCCCTCCGGTTTCATTCCGATTTTTTTTATCACGTTATGCGACGGAAAATTTTCCGGATAAGCCAGTGCAATGATCCTTTTTAAATTCAAGTTGTTAAATCCAAATTCGAGCGTTGCCTTTGCGATCTCAGTCGCATATCCTTTTCCCCAATGACCTTTCGCAAGCAGATAAGCAATCTCAATATCGGATTTATCATTTAACATATTAAGTCCGCAATGACCGATCAGACTGTTACTTTCTTTTTCAATTAAAGCCCAGATGCTGTATCCTCTTTCAGTTTGATACCTTATGAATGCTTCAATTCCTTTCTTTGTTTGCTCAATATTTAACACACCTCCTCTGCCTATGTATTTCATGGCTTCTTCGTCGGAATGAATCTCAGACATTGCATTTGCGTCCCCGGGTTCAAAAACGCGGAGATAGAGTCTTTCTGTTTCAAGAATTTTCATATTATCAATTTTATTAAAATGAAACTTTATAACGGAGGTCTTGTCACTAATTTTTTATGAATTGGTGCGAAAAATGATTTTAAAACAATAGCTGAGTAAATCCCCTGAACAAAATAATTTTATCTCCAATCTAATTCAATATTCTTTCTTCAGTGTATATTACCTTCATTACCTTCTTAGACTGTCCGAAACTAATCTACTGGTTACAAAGCCCCAGCTTTGTAACTAAAAACTTAGTGAAATTCAACCTTTCCAAGCTGGGAAGACTGTGTGAAAACTCAACTTTAGTTTATAAACTCATATTTTAAATTGCATTTTTAAATCAAACTTCACAGGCTAATAGCCTGTGCTACTATAAAACTAACATTTTCACACAGCCTCTGGGGCTTGGGAAGGAGTGAAAAGAGCTGATGATTGGATTCCCGCTAAAAGCATGAGGGAATGACACTTTCGGTTGTATTACTCAAAATAGTTGGTGTGTATTTAAAGATTTATTAAGATTTTAAAAAATAAATTTATTTATCTTTTAAATATTGTTACTTACACTTATTTTACTTTCAGTTTTTTGACACAACAGATTAATTGGGGTGCTTCGATTATCGAGTGCTGAGATCAAACCCACGGAACCTGCTACGGGTAATACCGGCGAAGGAAATTAAATTATTTTTAACGCTTAATTCTTTTCTTTTAGCAAAAGGTTCGGAAAAGATTTAAGCGTTTTCTTTTATTTACAAACTATAATGAAACAATTACATTTTTTTTTACCACAAAGGGCACAAAGTACACTAAGAATAGATAAAAGTAAGAAACACATATTCACAATTCAAGATTCACGATTCACAACTTTATTGCTTATAATTCTTTTTATATCTGCTAATGTTTATTCCCAAAATCAAACCAACCAAACAGACAAGGACTCAATCTACAAGACCGAAACTATAGATGTTGACGCATTAAAAGGAATCGAAAGATCAACTCCCATTACTTTTGAAAATATCAAACGTCCTGAGATCGAAGAAAAATACTGGATGCAGGACCTGCCTATGTTTCTCAACGGAAACACAAGCGTGAATGCATATTCAGAATCGGGCGCTTCAGTCGGATATTCATATCTTTCGATAAGAGGTTTTGATCAGAGAAGAATTTCAATTCTGATCAACGGCATTCCTCAGAATGATCCCGAAGATCATCAGGTTTACTGGGTGGATGTGTCGGACCTTACAGCATCGGCTGAAGAGATTCAGATTCAAAGAGGAGTCGGAACTGCCCTATACGGTTCGTCTTCGATTGGTGGTGTTGTAAATGTCAGGACTATTGATCTTTTTAAAAATAAATTCTTAAATGTTTCTGCAGGGTTTGGTAATTATAATTCACAAAGATATTCTCTGGAATATTCTTCCGGTCTGGTTCAGAATGGATTGGGATTTTATGGGAAGTTTACAAACATAAACACCGACGGCTACAGGGATCTTTCATGGTCAAAGAACTGGTCTTACTTTTTGAGCGCGGGGAAGCTGATAGGTAAAAACCAAACTTTGAAATTAAATTTTTACGGAAGCCCGGTACAAAATCATCTCGCTTATCTCGGCGTTGATTATGCTTATCTAAACGGTGAAGTTACGGGAGACATTTATAATGACAGAAAATACAATTATCTGACTTATCCCGATGAAACGGATAATTATTTCCAGCCTCATTACGAACTCGTCTATAATATTCAGGCTTCAAAAAATGTTTTCATTTCAAATACGCTGAGCTACATCAGAGGTGACGGTTACTTCAATACATCGTTCCCGGTTTCCTACGGATATGATTTTGATTACTTCAGGCTGGATCCGTTCTTTGTTTCGGATACTACAACTTTCAATCCGGCTTACTACAAAAGAAATGAAGACGGAACATTTTACTATGAAAAAGGAAAGGGCTATGAAATCGTGAGGAGTGATTTTGTAACAAAGCTGACTGTGGATAATAATACATACGGCTGGTTTCCGAAGGCGCAGATAAAACATAATAATGAAAAGGGGACTCTTGTTCTCGGAGGTGAGATTCGCTATCACGAATCGGAACATTACGGAAACGTGATCTTCGCCGAAGCGCTTCCGCAGGGTACGCCGCCAAATTATGAATACTATTATTATGAAGGCGGAAAGAATACTTATTCAATTTATGCAAATGAAATTTACAGCGTCACAAATAAAATGAATGCAATGATCGGACTTCAGTATGTTTATCACAGATACAATTTATCCAATGATAAATTCAAGCCGTATGATTTCGATGTTGATTATAATTTCTTTACACCTCGTATCGGAGTGAATTATAATTTTACGGACAAGTTCAGTGCATACGGAAATTTTTCGATAGCAAAACGCGAACCAAGACTTAAAGATATTTATGATGCCGAGAACCCATACTCTGTTCCGAATTTCAGGATTGTTAATGCTGAAGAAGGAATCTATGAAGATCCTCTGATACAGCCTGAAGAGATGTTTGATTATGAACTCGGATTTGCTTACAGAGAAAATAAATTTACAGCCGAACTGAATTTGTATTTGATGGATTTCGATAATGAGATTGTAAATAACGGACAGTTAGATAATGTAGGTCAGCCTATAGTCGGCAATGCTGGGACATCTATACATGAAGGAATAGAGTTCGGGTTTAATTTAAAGCCGTTTGATCAAAAGATATGGAGAGATTTTTCTTTATCAGGGAATGTAAACCTTTCACAGAATTATTTCACTGACTTTGTCGAGATAGTCGGAGCGGATTCACTTGGTAATATTATTTACGGAAATGATTATACAGATAATCAGATTATCCTTACTCCAAACTTTATAGGAAATCTTCAGCTTAATTATGCAAATAGTTTTGGTATAAACGCTTACGTAACATTACAGTCAGTAGGAAAGCAATACCTCGATAATTCGGAGAATGAAAGAAAAAATCCGGAAGCAAGAAACGCTACGGGTTATGTTGAAAAAGTAATCGAGCCTTACACTGTATTTAATGCAGGATTGTTGTTTAACATTGCCTCGATGGTGAAGCAGAATTTATTCAAAAGTCTTGAACTAAATTTTAAGGCGAATAATATTTTTGATGTGCTGTATGAAACTACAGGGAGTATAAGTTACGGTGTCCCGTACTGGATACCAGCGGCGACGAGTAATTTTTACGGGGAGGTGAAGGTGGGATTTTGAGAGTTACTATATCAATGGATTTTATTTAATTATTAATGCTGTCTAAAAAGTTAAAAATAAATACAATTTAAATAATACAACTATGAATAAACCAGGCGGAATGTCTGACCAACAATATTCGGAAATAATTAATTTAGTAGCAGAATTTGAAAATGAGTCAGATAGAGCAACTGTTATTTTAGGAGTAGCTAAATTAGATAAACAATTGAGAACATTATTAATAAAAACTTTACATCACCATACTAAAAATGATGATGATCTGTTTGATAATGATTCCCCACTTTCAAGCTTTTCGGCAAAAATAAAATTGTCTTACAGATTAAATCTAATTGATAAAAATTTTTTCGATACTTTAAATTTAATTAGGAAAATTAGAAATAATTTTGCACATGAATACAAAAATTGTAATTTGAATAAAGGTAAACTAAAAGATTGGACGCTTGGGTTAATTAAGCCGGTTAAAGATTTTGAATATTACAATTTTATAAAAGAATACTATGTGAAAAGAGGAAAAAAGCAAAACTATTCAATTGATTTTTCAATAGTTTTACTGTTAATGATAATAAGATTAGATAAGGCAATTAACGAAGCTGAAATAGTAGATATCGAATATTGTAGTTTTATACCACCGGAGTTTTATAATTGGAAATCTAATTCAAGTAAAACTAATAGTTGATCTCACACAAAAAAATAATTTCTACTTATTTGGTTTCTTTATCATTCACACTTTAAAATATTTCTTCTTAATTAAGGAATATCAGTTTCACAAGTTCTTAACGTGGATTCTCTGATATTTTTCAATCTTTTTCAGATATAAAGTGATCCCATTTACAATCTGTATAGATTTCTACTCTTTGCTCAATTAGACTAATGCTTATCGTCATCAAGAAGTTTTTTCCCAACAATATTTATATAAACAATCACAAACAAAAATCCAATTATGATTGAAGCAAAAAGTCCAATGTTAATTGATAATTTTAAAAATATTAAATAAACAAGCATACCGACAAATATGCTTAAATAAAAATATCTCTGTTTTACTTTCTCAGAAAAAAGAACTTTTATTGAATTTGAGTTCGGAAATTTTTTCATTAAAAAATTCCCCATAGGTTTCCAACCAAAATATATGACAACGAACGTTATTAATTTAATGGATTCTACTAACTTGTTTTTAACTTCGATATCCATTTGAATTGCTTTGTTTGCTTAATTTATTAATTAGTTCCTTCGTGTACAAATCAAAAGAATTTTCTGCTAATTACAATACTTCAATCATATATTCTTTCTTAACCTAGTAAAATACTTTCAAGAATTCCTCAACACTATAACCATCTTCGATACAATCGAATAATGTCTGCACGGTAACTCTAGTTCCTCTGAATCACTGGTGCTCCGCACATTATTTCTGGATCTATAGTTATTGCATTCCTATTCATTGATATGATAATATTAATTTTTAATATGTTCCAATTTCAGACCAACCAATATCCAGTCTTCCAGAACGGATTGTAATTCTATTTCACATTCTTTTAAACTCTCTGCAAATGCAATAACTCCTTTGCAAGAATTTATTTTTCCTACATATGAATTATCTTCTAATTTATCATATGTAGCTGAAATCATTGCTGATTCTATATATTTACTTAATATAAATTTAGTATTCATAATATTAAATTAAATTTATGCTTTAACTCTTTTCATTGAGACTTCTTTCCTTTGAGGTTTCCTTTTGGCAATCTTTTTATCAGCATGCTTTTCTTTATATTTCCTGATGTACTTGCTCAAAGCTAATTGAGCTTCTTTGGATAAAGGTTTGCTTTTAATAATAAAATCAACTCCTTCGGGTTCTTTAGCTAAAGCCATAATTTAATTTTTAAAATATTTATTAATCAGTTGATTTGCTGAACCAGTTGGAATGATCATTAGTTGATCACCAATATGATAAGCTCCTAAAGTTTTGACATAATGATTAATTAATTTTGTCTTTGAATAAAAAGAAACAAATCCTTCATTACCATGATCGAATGAAACTTTACAAGCAAAAGAAATCAAATTACCGGCAACTCCATTATAAATTTTTTCTCTCCCTACATTGAAAGGAGCATTTTCAAGTAAGTTTACGAAAACATGATCTGAATTTATAGTAAAACTAATCAATCCTTGGATAACTGCAGGGTCATTAATTATTGAAAGTTTGTATACATTTCTCTCCTTTTGATTGAGCTCTAATTCCCAATCGAAAATCCAGCCTCTTTTCTTTGTTACCTGCTTTAAATCAGATTTCGTCAGACCAATAATATTAGTATAAAATCTGTCTTTAGTGATATTATTTTCAATTGAGTCAGTCAATTTATCAATTCTAAAACCCAACAGATTCCGTTTTCCCATAGTCATAAAATCCAAAACATCTTATTTAAGTTATATAAAATATTTTGTAATAACAATAAATTTTATTTCATGAACCAAAATTTTAGTCAATGCTGTCCAAAATATTTTAAAAAACAGAAAAAAGTTACAAAATTTGAAAATTTTGTACAGATTTTTTCATGATCAAAAAGCAATCCCTATGTTATATTATGGAATGAAATCAAGTAAAAAATCTGTCTTCAGTAATTAAAGATAGAGAAAGGGGGGATTGGCTGACCTTATTTCCTCTCTAAACCTTGATAGAATATCAGCACTGTTTGTAACCTTATTACCTTATTCAATTCTCATTTTGTAATAAGGTAATAAGGTTAAAAATAGATTTGAATTTTTTCTAAAAGGTTTTAAAAAATAAGATAAGGTTTTTCTTAGTAATTAGCTTGTAAAAATTTCTTTAAACGTTTTGGACAGAGTTGAATTTTAGTTCACTCTGAACGCAGAAAATCTAAAAAAGAAATGAACAATGTCATTTTGACTTCGGTACAAACTATCCGTCAATCACAAGTCTGCAGGTATGTAACTCTAACCGGTCTGTCCCGGACTGATTTACATTAAATGATTTTATTTCTTCCGGATTGGACAAACACAATTTCATAATACTTTACTTCAAATTTATTCCAAAGTTAGACTGCCAAATAAACCTTCTAAACTCCTCTCCTACTTCACAAATTCTTACACGCACTTACACACTTACACACTTACACACTTACACACTTACACACTCAAAACACTCAACGAACTTTAAACTTAATTCCCAGTCCCATTGAAAACTTACTTGTAGCTCTCGGCTCGAATATGCTTGCAATATTATAAGTGCCGAGATCTATAATGACCGGACCAGCATTTATACCAAGCCCTATACCCATAGCAAATTCCTGCAAGCCGCCAAAAGCAAATCCAATCCTTGGTGAAAGAACTTTTGAAACATTATATTCTCCACCAATTCCTATAATCGGCTTGGTTGTGCCTCCGAGATCCTCACTTAACCCCTGAACATAGTCAACGGCTATAGTCGCCCTTTCATTATTCAAAGTCTCATTCTTTAACCTGTCAATTATTTTATATGAAACCCCTAGTCTAAAAGTCGGAGACAGAGCGGTAGTAAAATCCGGAACCGGAGTTTTTGTTCCTTTAATTATATCCTTAAGTGAATCGATCTGTGATTTTTCCGTAATGTCCGTAATAATAAATGAACCGTCGTTGTAATATGAGTTTGTATTCTTATTCCAGGTGATGTAGCCAAGGTCGGTAATACTTAATCCAATATTTACATATCCGTTCTTCGAAACATTTTTTAATCTTGCATTCACACCAAGATCAAATCCAAAACCGAAGCCTGCATTTCCGAGTGAGTATTCGAAATCATTGTCATCAGTCAGTCCGGCATATAAAAACTCAACCCTTCCTGCCGATCGGACAGTATTGCTGTCATCTGTAAAGATGGTCAGATCATTACTCTGTGTATTCAGGTAATAAAGTCCGAACTGGGGTTTTACCGAAGCACCGAGAGAAACCTGATCAAATAAATTATTATTTTTAATCTGAAGTCTCTTTGCATAAGTTATGTTCAGCTCTCTGATCCAGTAAGCATTGATCTCATTTTCAGAAAGGTCATAAACCCTGTCAGCTTCATTACCGTAGAGCCCGAGCTCAAGGAAATCCCTGCTTGGAATGAAATTGCCGTTAGTGCGTTCGTCAATTGACAATCCGAATGTGCCAATATTTTTTGTATTATAAATTACTGATAATGTTTTTGCCGAAGCAAGATAATTTGAAATCTGATCACTCGCTTCATTTAAAATATTTGCTTTATCATTAACTGTAAGGTACCTTGTATTACCATTATCATCTTTTGTAAAGTAATCATCATAGAAATCCATTGATAAATATTCACTTGAAGTAAACATACCTGCATTAAGACTCAGATTAAAGTAGATCAAAGAATTGCTATTCAGTCTTTGGTTAAGAATGTTAGCGGGATTCTGATTAAAAGCGTCTATATCATAAGAGCTTGATACTGAAGTATTTCCCATTGACATGCTTCTAACATCAAAAACATTTTGTGAAAAAATACTGCCGGGATTGAAGAAGTATAACAGTATGACTAATGAAAAAGAACAGGTAATTTTCATCTAAAAATTTTCAGTTATCACTATTTATTCTGTAGGTAACCTTTCCAAAGCTTAAAACTCTTACATGGTCGCTGCCCCTGATTTTAACGGTAGAAAGCGGAGGTGGAATGACATCGGGATCCGTATAAAGTTTATATTCGTATATGACTTTTCCGATATGCTTAAAGAGTTTGATCTGATTGCTGTCGAGACCGGATTCAAAGACAGTTGTAGTATTTGAAATAACAAAACCATCGGGACCTACCGGTGTTGCATTCACAGTAACGGATGAATCCGTTTGATTACCGACAATTCTTGTAATTGCAATGAGCGGAGTAAAGAATGAATCGAGAATTAATATTTTTGCAGTCCCTTTAAGAGGAAAACCATTAATCGATTTAAATGTAAACAAAAGGTCTTTTGCATCATCAAGATTTTTTCTCTGATCTTCATCATCAATTCCGGCATCGACGGTATCGTTGAAAATTATCGGTTCGCTAATGCTTATATCGAGCGGAACCTGTATCATTAATTTTAAAGAGATGCTGTCGGTAAAAGACACTGTTCCTTCTTTATATGAAAGATTCAGGAAATCATTGCGGATTACTTCAATCTTTTTGGGTATATTGTTAATGAACTCAAGTATGTTGCTGTTGTTTTCATTTATCGGAAATGTAGTCGAATCCCTGTCCGAGGGAAGTGTCAGTGAAAAAATTGAATCAATAGGATCTCCGGGGATTCCGTTCCTCAGATATTTTAATCGGACTCTGTGACCGTTTTTGTTTACTCCAACTATTGACAGATCGGAGAAGTCAACCTGATAGATATTCGAATATTTTTTTGTTACAAAGAAATTTTTGTTCGGTGATACTGAGGCAAAATTGATTTCACCTTCAGGTACATCCGATCCGAAAGGATCAAGGACTTCGTCAAATGTAATCCCTGTGCTTAAAGGTTTAAGCCGGCCTGTAACAGTTTTTATGGAATAAGGTGTTAAAGAATAACTGAATCTGACCGGGACAGGATTTGCCGCCTGAAATTCAAGTCTTAGCTTTAATGAATTATCCGGGGAATTATTTTTTATGTAGTATTCAGAAAGATTAAGATTAACAGGCAATGGATTTCCCGGGTTTACATTTCCGCTTATTCTTGCTGTATCATTATTATCAGTTCGGAACAAATTTCTTATCGCTACATTGACAAAAAAACTTTCTTTCGACTTGTCGAAGAAAGTAAAATTAAGTGAGCCGTTCAGAAAATCCATACGGCTGACAAATGTGGAATCGTCAATTACGATGAACGTATCAAGGCGCAGCGTGCTGGGGTAGGTAATTTCGTTTGTCTTCAATCCGTCAAACTCGATATCATCACCGAAACTCCTGTTGTAATTTGATTCTCCGAAAAGAAATACCATGTCATTTTTTAAAGTATCATGACCAACATTTTCGTTTCTCTCAATTATGTCAAAAATATTGTAGCTTTTATTGGTAAAGGGAAGGTTCAGTCCAACATCCCAGCTCGGTGCAGAGGGTTCTTCTATGGAACAGCCGATAAGAAAAACAGATGATAAAAAAATAAACAAAATTACAATAAAGAACTTTTTACTAATCATTGATAAAGAGCGGAATTCAGAATATTAATATTGTTGATTCTGTATAAAATAAATACTGGTTAATTAATTAAAGTGTAAATTATGAAAATCAATAATAAAAAGAAGTATTAGTATTATTCACAATCTGTACTACAAAAATATTACTCAAATATCTTATTTAAAAATCATAATCGGGAATAATGTAGTTTTCAAAATGAAAAAAATCAGAACAGCCTAAACTTAAAGAAAATCTCAAAAAATCTGAACTTGATTTATGAACTGTATTTTTTAAAACATAATTTTAATTTTTCATTATGAAATTTGATATAAATAAATCATTGGAAATACTTCATTCAACCCCCTTAGTTCTGGAAAAGCAATTAAGCGATCTGAGCAGGGATTGGTTTATGAATAATGAAGGAGAAGGAACATGGACTCCCGCTGAGATAATATGCCACCTTATTCATTGTGAGGAAGAAGACTGGACAGAGCGTATGAAAATCATTTTGAGCGATGAAGAAGATAAAAAATTTAAGCCGTTTAACAGGACTAAGGGATTTGAGAAAAGCAAAACTCAAACTATTAAAGAACTGCTTACCGAATTCAAATTACTGCGTAAGAACAATCTCAAATACTTAAAGTCTTTGAAACTATCAGACTCAGAGCTGAGCAAAACCGGAATTCATCCTGACTTTGGAGAAGTTACTTTGGGTCAATTGCTTGCGACATGGGTCGTACACGATCTGAGTCATATTGCACAGATAAGTAGAGTAATGGCTAATCAGTATGCAGATGAGGTCGGTCCATGGTCAGAGTATTTGCCGATTTTAAAGATAAAAAATAGTTCTGATACTTTACCTGCTGATACGCCAGATAAGAGAAACTGGAGCGAGTATTATAAAAACAAATCCAATCTGGAACCCAGGGAAACTCTGGTAAAAGTAATGGAATTGTTTGAGAAGGAAAATAGCAGGGATGGTCAGTTATTTGCAATTGATATAGGCTGCGGTCACGGAGTGGATACTCTATATTTATTAAAGAAAAACTGGAAGGTTCTTGCCATAGACAAAGAAGCAGAAGGACTTAAAATACTATCGGAAAGCGTTTTACCAAGCCACCGGCAAAACTTCAGGATGAGCATGCAATCCTTTGAAGACCTGAAGCTCGGCAAATGTAATTTGTTAAACGCAAGCTACTGCATTCCGTTCTGCAAGCCCGAATATTTTTACAGGTTATGGGATGAAATTGAAAATTCTATTTTAAGAGGCGGAAGATTTGCGGGAAATTTCTTTGGCTTGAATGACAGCTGGGCTATTAATAAAGCGATGACTTTTCTTTCTGAAACGGATGTCAGAAAATTATTCACTAAATTTACTATTGAAATTTTTGAAGAGCGTGATGAGGACGGTACTACTGCAATCGGAGAGACAAAACACTGGCATGTATACTCAGTCATTGCAAGGAAGATTTAGGGTAGGAATATATACTTATTTATTGAAAGTAAAAGTTTGCTATGAATATTTTGAATTGACACAATTTTTGATGGGTTTTTATTGTAAACTAAAGTACAATTCGTGAAAATCAGTAAAATTCACGGAGAATATAAATTCTCAACTCCTGCCTCACACTTTAAAAAATATTTTTTATTATGATATAAATCATATGCTGATATATCCGATTTAGTTATTTTTACATAAACAATTTATAAATGACAAACAAACATACGGAAATAAATTCGCATCATTCCTGGGCTGAACCGTTTAAGATCAAGATGGTTGAATTACTGAACATGACAACTCCGGCTCAGAGAAAGAAAAAAATCATTGAAGCCGGTTACAATACATTTCTATTAAAATCTAAAGATGTATATATAGATCTTCTCACTGACAGCGGTACCAATGCAATGAGCGACAGACAATGGGCAGGGCTTATGCTCGGTGATGAAGCATATGCGGGCAGTGAAAATTTTTATCATCTTGAATCCGCTGTCAGGGAATGTTACGGGTACAAATATGTCGTTCCTACACACCAGGGAAGAGGTGCGGAAAATCTTTTATCAAAGATATTAATAAAACCAGGAGATGTGATTCCGGGAAATATGTATTTTACAACGACGCGGCTTCATCAGGAATTGGCAGGGGGTATATTCCATGATATTATTATTGATGAAGCTCATGATGCGCAGAACCCTCATCCTTTCAAAGGGAATGTTGATCTGAATAAAGTTGAAGCATTGATAAAAAAATTCGGATCACGTAAGATACCCTATTTGTGCATAGCTACCACTGTTAACATGGCCGGAGGTCAACCGATATCACTAAAAAATTTAAAGGAGCTGCGTAAGCTTTCTCAAAAGTACGGAATAAAAATAATTCTTGATATGACCCGTGTTGCAGAGAATGCATGGTTCATTAAACAGAGAGAACCCGGTTTTAAGAATAAAAAAATAGCAGAGATAGTCAAAGAGATCTGCAGTCTCACCGACGGAGCGACAATGAGCGCTAAGAAAGATGCTCTTGTCAATATCGGTGGTTTTCTTGCTTTGAATGACAAGAAGCTGTATGAAGAATCAAGCAATCTTTGTGTTGTATATGAAGGTCTTCATACTTATGGCGGTCTTGCCGGAAGAGACATGGAAGCAATTGCCGTCGGGATACGGGAATCATTAAGTGACGATCATATGGATGCGAGGATCGGTCAGGTATTGTATCTGGGTAATAAACTAAGAAAGGCAAAGGTGCCGATAGTAAGACCTGTCGGCGGACACGGCGTTTTTATCGATGCGAGAAAATTTCTATCTCACCTGAAACAAACACAGTTTCCTGCACAGACACTGGCGGCCGAGATATATGAGGATTCAGGAGTCAGAACTATGGAGCGGGGAATAGTCTCAGCAGGACGTGATTCTGAAACAGGTGAACACCATTTTCCGAAACTCGAACTCGTCAGGGTCACAATTCCAAGAAGAGTATATACACAGGCTCACATGGATGTCGTTTCTGAAAGTATTGAAAATGTTTATCTGAACAGAAAAAATATCAGGGGATTGAAAATGATTTATGAACCAAGGTATTTGAGATTCTTTCAGGCAAGATTTAAAAAGCTGTGATAAAGATTAATTGTTACTTAACCACGAGTCACAATGAGCAAATTTAAAAAAATTTTTCTTCGTGCCATTATGGCTTATTGTGAAAAGTGTGAAAAGAGTGTTCTGTTCGTGTAGTTGAAACATTTAACCGATACAGCTATCTTTGTATAAAAATCATGCCGGACAGTATATCTTTTTCCGGATCCATACCGGAAGTTTATGACAGTAATCTTGGTCCTCTTTTATTTGACCCTCATGCCGAAGATCTATCCCGGAGAATTAAGAATGAAAAAATTGTTTCTGTTCTCGAACTTGCCTGCGGTACAGGCAGACTTACTCAATACATCAGAAAGAAAGTAACCGGAGCTAAAATCTTCGCAACGGACATAAATCCTGACATGCTTGCAGTAGGAAAGAAAAAAATTTCTGACATAAATATTGAATGGAATGCTGTTGACATGCAGGATATTCCTTTTGAAGATTCATCATTTGACCTCGTGATAAGTCAATTTGGTTTAATGTTTGTACCTGATAAAGTCAAAGCTTACAAAGAAATTTACCGTGTGCTTAAACCCGGAGGCATTTTCTTATTTAACACGTGGGATAATCTGGATAATAATAAACTTGCATTTACGGCTGATGCTGTTATAAACAGTTTCTTTCAGGATAACCCGATTTTATTTTATCAGATACCTTTTTCATATTTTATGGAGGATGAAATCGAACAGGAACTGATTGAAGGTGGGTTTGAAGATATTTCATTTACTCGTATTAATTACGAAGGCAGAAGTCCGTCCGCATCTCATGCTGCAAAAGGACTTGTTGAGGGTAATCCCGCGCTTATATCAATTAGAGATCGTAATCCGGAGTTAGTGGATGTTGTACGGAATGAACTTGAAAAGACACTGTCGGAAAGATTCGGTAATAATCCGATGGTATGTTCAATGAATGCAATTGTGATCGAAACAGTTAAAAAAATTCTTGTTGAATAAATATAAATTCAAAAAAACGTTATGTCATTAAACGAGCCCTTAATTGCAGAGCTTCAACAGGAAGCTGCAAGCACAAGAAAAATGCTCGAAAGAGTTCCGGAAAAATCTTTTTCCTGGAAACCACACGAAAAGTCAATGACTCTGGGTGATCTAAGCCATCATGTTGCAGAAATTCCTGAATGGGTTTCTGTATCGGTTGAAAAGGATGAACTTGATTTCGCTAAGAGCAACTATGTTCCTAAAGAAGCAACTACTACTGAAGCACTTTTAAAATTATTTGATGAAAAAGTTAAGAATGCAGTTGAATGCCTGAAGAATGCATCTGATGAAAAATTAATGGGGAACTGGACTATGAAAAATGGTGAGAAGGTATATTTTACAATGCCGAAAACTGCAGTTGTCAGATATTTTGTTTTAAATCATGCTGTGCATCATCGCGGGCAGCTTTCTGTATATCTGAGATTGCTGGATGTACCGCTTCCATCAATATACGGTCCGACGGCAGACGAGACTAATATGTAAATTTTTCGTGATTGTAGAGACAATGCATGCAGCGTAGAGACAATGCATGCATTGTCTCTACATTTTTATATATTAAATTTTTTTAAAATCTCTTTTGCAATGTAAGAGGATAAAGCGATCCCCATCCCGTTACATGACAAAGCGAATACAATTCTGTCGGTAATATTTTCTATCTCCGGTTTTTTCAGATCATTAAATCCCATTATTCCTGACCAGCTATAATCAATTGTAAATTCTTGTCGCGGCAAAATTATTTTACTTAATTTTTCTGTAAGATCAGCCAGGATCTTTTCGTTCAATTCAAACTCAGTTGTTTCTTCTGTTTCAAAGTCAATGTTCCTTCCCCCGCCGAATATTATCCTGTTTTCAAAATTCCTGAAATAATAAAATCCCTCATCGAAATGAAATACTCCTTTAAATTTTAATCCGTCAACTGGTTTTGTGACAAGAACCTGACCTCTACCGGGTTTTATGCTTAATTCAGGGAGCAGGCTTTTTGAAAAAGCATTGGTGCAGATAATTAGAGACTTTGCATTAAAAGTAATTTTATCTGTACCGGAATATTTTTTTACAATCACTTCGACAAAATTTTCTTTCTCACCAAATCTTTCTGCTTCACAACCGTTGAGAATTCTGATGCCGAGAGCAGCTGCATAATCCAATAAGGAGCTCATCATCTTTCCTGTATCTATCTGTGATTCAAATGAACTATAAACTAAAGACTTTACAGCTGACTGATCAAAACCAAACTCTTTTATTTTTTCATTTTTGATCTCAAATGCATCGGCAGGAAATATTTCTCTGAGCTTCTCATTTATGAGATCTATTTTATCGATTGAATGAAGATGTTTATCGTAGATCAATTCATACCCGCCGTAATTCATTAACCCTATTTTTCCGTCACCGAGCCTTTTTCTCAAAAGATTAATACCTTCAAATCTTTTTCTTACTAAATCTACAGTTTCATATTCACCTATTCTGTCAAAGTCCGATAAAATTTCCGTGAGACTTCCGAAACACGCAAAGCCTGCATTCTTAGTACTTGCACCTGACGGCAAAATTCCTTTCTCAAGAACAAGAACGCTTCGTGAAGGATTAGATTCTTTGATCTCACAGGCAGTTGATAGACCCAGTATGCCACTACCGATGATGACAAAGTCGTAATTTATGAATGAGTTTTTTTCCCAGAGAGAAAGCATAATGCATTGTCAACCCCGCATGCTGAGAGTGTCTCAAAACTAAAGTGTTAAACCTGTCAGGTTTAAATTAGTTTTGAATTATAATTGAATATTCAACAACCTGACAGGTTTAATTGCCTAGGTTTTGAGATAATCTCATGCTCCTGGCGGAATCCTGTTATTAATTTAATCCAAAATCTTTAATTCAAATTTATAAGGAAATAATAATGAAGTAGCTGCAGATTTGAGAGAAGCTTATTTCATTTTCAACGGATGCATCTTCAGCAATTCTGCATAGTATAATACATTCCTTGCTAGATTTTTTGCCATCATTTTAGTTGCTTCATTTGCCAGTCTCTTTTGTCTGTCTTTACTGACATCTCCTCCGAGTTCACCAACCCAGTAAGCGGCGCACTCCGGAGGAAAAGTAAAACCCATGAATGTCATTACCATCATAATTGTTCCCATTACGGACAACGCACCGTCTTCGCTTCCTGTGATAACAATACCTCCTACCTTGTTATATAAGGCACTTCTTCCATCTTTATGATATTCTTCGTCGAGCGCATCCATTCTTTCTATAACTCTTTGAGCAAGGCTTGATCTTCCTCCCCACCATATCGGAGTTGCAAAGATCAGAATATCAGTTTTTTTGATCTTTGAAACTATTTCAGGCCAGTCGTCATCTTCACTTTCTCTAAAATTCAAACCAACAGGAATTATTTTATCAGATATGCGGATTATTTCAGATTCAATTTTTCCGAACTCATTCATAAAGCCCAGTACAAGCTCTGCCAGCTCACCGGTATTTGAAATTTCACCTTCATGCTTCAATGAGCAATTCAACACAAGAACTTTAATTGTGCTTTCAATGGAAAGCATTTCAGCCGGAAGACATTGTTTTATTTTATACATGAGTTATTTGTTTTGATTTGAAGCCTTCTTTGTGCCCTTTTAGTATAATACAAATAAATAAACTTTACAAACTTTACAAACTTTACAAACTTTATAAACTTTATAAACTTTATAAACTTTATAAACTTTATAAACTTTACAAACTTTATAAACTTTATAAACTTTACAAACTTTACAAACTTTACA
>CAYNTN010000106.1:0-16936 GCA_964399995.1 uncultured Ignavibacteriaceae bacterium | reverse complement strand
TTTATACTCCTTCGGATTACGGACTTGGTGATGAGATAAGCTATGAGGAGCTGGAAAGATTTACAAATGAAAAAACAGGAAACCGGACCATTGGCGAATCTTTAGAAGGCATCTATAGATTAAGCGGATTGCAGCAGGGTATGTTTTTCCACGGACTTTATGAAGGAGGAGCCGGAACATACATCAGACAGCTTGGATGTAATCTGCTCAATGTTGATATAGAAGCAATTAGAAGGAGCTGGGATTTTGTTATTAAGAATCACAGTGCGCTTCGCAGTGCATTTTATCATGATACTTTTAATGTACCCGTGCAGTGTGTTTTCCGTGAAGCTGAACTTCCCGTCGAGATTCTGGACTACAGTCAGATGAATCACGTGAATCAGAAATTAGCTTTAAAACAATATGAAGAGGAACAGCGAGCCAAAGGTTTTGATTTTAAATCAGTTCCACTGATGCGAATCGGATTAATCCGATTATGTAACAGTTCATACAGGATGATCTGGACATGGCACCATCTTTTGTTTGACGGATGGTCTATGCCTGTAATGATGGAAGAATTTCTGAAGAGTTACGAGCTGCTGTCATCAGGTAAGGAATTGATTTCAAATGAAGTGCTGGACAATTATGAGGATTACATCAGGTATATAGAGCGTAGAGATAAAAAGCAGGATGAAAAATACTGGCGCAATTATCTCAAAGGCATAGAGCATAGCACATTTCTTCCCTTTATAAAAGCAACTGCGGAGCGGAACAAGGGTACAGGAATATATGATTCGGCGCTGCTGAAACTGGATGAAGACACAACCGGGCAAATTCAAAATTATGCTCAGAGAAATCGTTTAACTATCAATACAATAATGCAGGGAGTTTGGTCTTATCTGCTGCATTGTTATACAGGAAGCAAGGATATAGCTTTTGGAGTTGTAGTATCCGGTCGACCGGATGATTTTCCCGGAGTAGAGCACCGGGTTGGAATGTATATAAACACACTTCCACTCCATTCTTCCATACAGAAGGAAAAGGAGACAGTGCAATGGCTTAAAGAAATTCAGGATGGTCAGATTTCTTCCCGCACACATCAATATACCTCATTACTGGACATACAAAAATGGACAGGTGCGAGCGGTGATTTATTTGACAGCATAATTGTGTTTGAGAATTATCCTGTAAGTGAGATCTTAAAGTCACGGAAATTTAGTCTGGCAGTGGAGGATGTGAGAATCATGCAGGAGCAGACTAATTATCCGCTAACCATAATAGTTGACAGCGGAAAAAATATAGATGTCAATTTTAGCTTTAACAAAGAAATATTAAATAAGGAATATGCAAATGAAATTTGTGATCACTTTAAGAACGTATTGCTTCAGGTGATTTCAAATCCGGGTATCAGGATCGGAGAAATTGAACTTATTACAAGGTCAGAGAAGAACCGGTTGTTAGCTGAGTTTAATAATACGGATGAAGTTTATCCGGCGGATCTGACCATTCCGGATTTATTTGAAATACAGGTATTGAAAACACCTGATAATATTGCATTGGTATTTGAAGAGCAGAAACTTACTTATCATGAATTAAATGTAAGATCCGGGCTACTTGCAACCCATTTAAGATCAAGAGGGGTAAGTGCTGAGACGCCGGTGCCAATCTTAGCAGAAAACCCGGTTGAAATGATAATAGGAATTTTGGGGATTTTAAAATCAGGCGGGGCATATGTACCGATAGATCCGGAGTATCCCGAAGAAAGAATAAAATTTATTATTGAGGATACAGGCGCTACTTTAATTGTAACAGGTAAGGAGAGCAAATCGAAACTGCCTAAGACTGAAGCCATTGAAATAGCTGAATTAAACAGTTCATTGTCTGAAATTTCAAACCAGTCAGAATCGAAATTAAAAACTAAAATTGATTCAGGTCATTTAGCATATGTGATTTATACTTCCGGCTCGACAGGCAAGCCCAAGGGAGTAATGATTGAGCACAGACAATTAGCATCGTCAATATTAACAAGAAATTTATATTACAAAAATATAAGCTCCGCATTTTTAATACCTTCATTTTCTTTTGATTCATCAATTGCAGTAATATTCGGTACAATTACAACAGGAGGTAAATTATTATTAAGCAGAAGCAGTCTTAAAAAAGATCCGGATTACGTCAGAAAAATTTTATTACAATCAGAGACAATACTGTGTGTCCCCTCTTACTACAGATTTTTACTGGAGGAAGGGTTGGTTGAAAATTCATCTCTTACAACGGTAATTTTAGCCGGTGAAAATTTTGACGAGTCAATTATAAAACAGCATTATAATAAAACAAAAGGAGTATCATTATATAATGAATACGGACCGACGGAATGCTCGGTCTGGGCTACTGTTGCTGAAATAAAATCTGCAGATGATAAAGTCAATATAGGTAAGCCAATTTCAAATGTTAAGATTTATATAAAGAACGCTATAAACGGATTATCACCGGTTGGTATTGAAGGTGAAATATGCATAGCCGGCGCACAAGTCGGCCGCGGTTATTTAAATCATCCCGAGCTTACATCAGAGAAGTTTGTACCTGATCCATTCAATGAGAAAGGTGCAGTGATTTATAAAACAGGTGATTTGGGCAGATGGCTTTCTGACGGAAGCATTGAATATTTAGGCAGGATAGACGAACAGGTTAAAATAAGAGGGTATAGAATTGAGCCGGGAGAGATCGAGAATGTCCTGCAGGAATGTGAGTTTGTCCGGCAGGCAGTTGTATTGGCTCGAAGTACTAAGGAAGGAAGCAGGAGATTAGTAGGTTATATAGTACCTAAAGGAATTTTTGATAAAGGATCAATTATATCCTACCTTGGCAGCAGGCTTCCGGAGTATATGATTCCTTCTATTTTGATTGAACTGGAAGAATTACCTTTGACTCCAAATGGTAAGATAGACAGAAAAGCTCTGCCGGATCCTGACCTATCTGACATTCTGCGCAACCAGTATGCGACTCCGCGAAATGAAACAGAAATCATACTGTCTGAAATCTGGAAAGAACTTCTGCATACCGATCAGGTCGGTATCAATGATAATTTTTTTGAACTTGGAGGAGATTCAATAATAACGATACAGGTAATCAGCCGTGCGCGCCGTTTCGGATATGAACTGAACCCCAAAGACATTTTCACACATCAGACAATTGCAGGTTTATCAGCGGTTCTTGCGGAAAGAACAGCTCATGCAGTAACCGGAGAACAGGGTCTGCTGACGGGACAATGCGGTCTCCTTCCTATTCAACAATCATATTTTGAGCATGCAGGTGATTCAGTCTCGCATTATAATCAGAGTGTATTATTATCGATTAACAAATCCGTAAGTGAGGATATGCTGAAATCTGCAGTCGGGATTTTAACGGCACATCATGATGCTCTGCGTTTTATATATAATGAAGATGATAACGGGAACTGGAGTCAGGAGTATGGAATGAGTTCCGGTGAATTAATCACAGTAGATTTAAAATCATCTCACAACGATTCTGCCGGCAGTCTGATTACAAAGTACGCCGAATATTATCAACGCAGTCTTGACATAAAAAAAGGAGAACTTTCAAAATTTGTTTTATTTCAAACACCGGAGAGCGAAAGCTATCACCGCTTACTGATAGTAATCCACCATCTGGCAGTTGACGGAGTTTCGTGGCGAATATTACTCGATGATCTTGAGACTCTTCTGACTGATCTTAATAACGGAAAAAAGCCGGACCCCGGGAATAAGACCGGCTCTTACCGGCAGTGGTATAAAGCATTGGAGAGTTATGGACAAAGCCGCAGATTACTTTCACAGAGCCGTTACTGGGAGAAAACAGTAAACTGCTATGAACCATTATCTTCTGATAAAACTTACACGGAATTAATCAGGGCTAAAGACATTGCTATACACACAATCCATCTTGACGCTACCCGGACACAGTCATTGCTGCGGGATGTTCCTTCAGCTTACCATACGGAGATTAATGATATTTTACTTTGTGCACTTGTAATGACTCTATGTGAATGGGGGAAGAAAGAAAAGATTGTAATAGGTCTTGAAGGACACGGGAGAGAAAATATTTCAGAAGATACTGATGTTTCCAGAACTGCAGGATGGTTTACTAGTCTGCATCCTGTTTTGTTAGAGCTCCCTCTTGCTGATTTAAAATTATCCGATGCGATTAAATCAGTGAAAGAGCAGTTGCGCCGTGTGCCGGACAAAGGCATTGGTTACGGGATACTGAAGTATATAAATAAGTATGAAAAGCTAATAGGTAAATCATGCTGGGATGTAAGATTCAACTATTTAGGTCAGCTGGATAATGTAGTGAAAAGCAATAAATGGTTTTCAGGTGCCGGTGAGAGTACAGGATCAAGTATGAACGAAGAGCAAGTTATTAATGAGAAGCTGGCTGTAACCGGTCTGGTACAGGAGGGTGAGCTGATAATAAACTGGAACTACAGCAGCCTTCATTATCATAAAGAAACTGTAATGAAGCTCGCCGAAAAATTCATGTCTAATCTGGAGTCTCTTGTTATTCATTGTACTGAAAGGAAAAAAGGTGAAGGTATATATACACCATCCGATTTTAATCTCGGATCGGAGATTAATTTCAGGGAACTTGATGCATTCATGGATGAGCCGTTTAAAGGAAAGCAAAGAAGGAATTGGATACAGAGCTTATACCGTTTAAGCGGTCTGCAGCAAGGAATGCTTTTTCATAGTCTTTATGATAAAGAATCCGAGGCACACATGGAACAGTTTGGCTGTGAAATGGACGGATTGGATAAGGACATATTTAAAAAGAGCTGGGACATAGTAATACAACATCACAGCATACTCCGAACTGCATTTTATAATGATACATTCAGCATACCTGTGCAGTGTGTTTATCGTGATGCTGAACTGCCGTTAACGGAAACAGACTTTAGCAGCTTGAACAAAGAAGAGCAGATACGGGCGATAAAACAGTATGAACTGGAGGAGCGTATCAGAGGCTTTGATTTTGAAACTCCTCCGCTGATGAGAGTTGCTTTGATTCGTCTTGGTGATGAACGGTATCACATGCTGTGGACTTCGCATCATATTCTGTTTGACGGCTGGTCGATATCAGTATTAATGGAGGAATTTCTGAATACTTATGAAATGCTGAAAACCGGTAAAGAGATTATAACAACGGAAGAAGACAGATATGAAGATTACATCCGGTTTATTGAACGCGGGAACAAGGACGAACAGGAAATGTACTGGCGCAATTATATGAAAGGAGCAGATCAAAGCTCACTCCTTCCTTTTATTGAAGCAACATCACAAAGGACAAAGGGAATAGGAGAATATGAAACAGAGTTCCTGAAGTTAGATAACGAACAAACTGCGATTGCAGAAAACTTTGCTCAAAGACACCGCATAACAATTAACACATTAATTCAGGGTGTGTGGGCTTACCTTTTGCATAGCTACACAGGCAATGATAATGTCATATACGGTATCATTGTTTCAGGCAGACCTGAAGAATTGCCGGGAGTTGAGCAACGGGCAGGATTATATATCAATACACTGCCACTTCACTCGGCTTTTCAAAGTGAAAAGCAAATTTCTCTTTGGCTGCAGGAATTGCAGGGAGATCAGGTTTCTTCACGGCAGTATCAATACACACCATTGCAGGAAATACAGAGATGGACAGGTATCAGCGGTGATCTGTTTGACAGCTTGCTTGTATTTGAGAACTATCCGGTCAGTAAAGTTATATCTTCCCGGCAATGGAGCCTTAAAGCGGGGAATGCTTACATTCATGAACAGACTAATTATCCGCTGACAATTGTAGTAAGTAATGAAGAACAAATAAATATCGGATTTAACTACAATACATCCCTGCTGAAAAATGTCTATGTAAATGAGATAAAGAATCATTTTGAAAATGTTCTGATGCAGTTTATTTCTAATGAACAGGCTGTGTTGCGTGAAATTGAGCTGCTTAGCCGTTCGGAGAAGGATAAACTTTTAACGGATTTTAATAACACAAAAGCAGAATATCCGAAAGATGAAACAATTATTGAAATATTTGAGAAACAGGTTTTCGAAAATCCGGATAGACTTGCAATAGTTTTTGAAGACGAGCAAGTAACGTTTAAAGAGCTCAATGAGCGCTCGAATCAGATTGCGCATTATCTATGGAATAAAGGTGTAAAGGAAGAGGTTCTTGTACCGGTTTGCTTTGAACCGTCTGCCGGTATGATAGCCGGAATATTAGGAGTGCTGAAAGCGGGAGGAGCTTATGTTCCCATTGATCCGGAATATCCGGCAGAAAGAATAAAGTTTTTGTTGGAGGATATGGGAGCTTCAATAATATTAAGCAGTAATAAATGTTTACCGGTTTTATCAGATACAGGCTCCGCGGAGGTCGTAACATTAGATGGCGATTGGTCAGCCATCAGCCGGCATTCAGGCGACAACATTTCGGCAAATATTCAGCCTCATCATCTTGCGTATGTGATATACACTTCAGGCTCAACGGGAACTCCGAAAGGAGTAATGGTAGAACACAGGAATATATACAGCTATCTGTTAAACAATAAGACAAAATATATCACAGAAAGCGAAGACAGTTCAGGAAGTTTCATTCACATGTCATATACATTTGATGCATCACTTACAGGCATGTTCATGCCGTTGCTCAGCGGGAAGCCGGTAGTGATCGGATCAAAGCGTTCCGCTGAAGTTTTTGAAGATGAGAATCTTCTAAAATATGCGCCTTATGATTTTATCAAAATTACTCCTTCACATCTTGAACTTTTGAATTCAAAGATGAAGACAGCAAATGGAGAATTACTGACCGGAAGGCTGATAATAGGAGGAGAAGCATTACACGGCAGTCATTTAAGATATTTTGCGGATGAGAAAACGGATGTAGAGATAATAAACGAATACGGACCAACGGAAGCAACGGTTGGATGCAGTGTATTCAGATTTAATACTGTGAATTATAATGAAGAGCTAAAGAATGACATACCGATCGGAAAGCCTGCAGATAATGTCCGGTTATACATACTCGGAAAACGAAATGAGTTATTACCGGCAGGAGTAGCAGGAGAATTATGCATTGGGGGAGCAGGAGTGGCACGAGGCTATTTAAACCGTCCTGATCTAACGGCAGAGAAATTTATAAAAAATCCGTTCAGTGAAGATGCGGAAGCAAGAATATACAGGACAGGAGATATTTGCTGCTGGCTTCCGGATGGAAATATAAAGTATGCTGGCAGAAAGGATGAGCAGGTAAAAATTCGCGGATACAGGATAGAATTGGGAGAAATAGAGAACATTCTTCAGCAGTGTGATTTGGTAAAGCAGGCGGCAGTGCTTGCAATTGAAAATAAGGAAGGCATCAGGCGATTGGTAGCATATGTAGTTGCAACTAATGTATTTGACAAAGAAGCGGTGCAGAATTATCTGAAGAGCAGACTGCCGGAATACATGTTACCTGTTCAATGGGTTGAGCTTGAAAGCATGCCTCTTACCTCCAACGGAAAGACAGACAGGAAAGCTTTGCCTCATCCTGACATGACTCAAAGACTTCTTAATGAGTATACCGCTCCCCGCAATGAATTTGAGAAAGCTTTGGCAGAGATATGGCAGGAATTATTGGAAGTTGAGCCGGTCGGAATACATGATAACTTCTTTGAACTGGGTGGCCACTCAATTCTGGCTATGCGTTTTGTATCGTCAGTTCGCAAGCAGATGGAATTGGAAATGACGATAAAAGATCTGTTCATGCATCCCAATATTGCAGACCTCGCGATGCATTTTGGAGAAAATACCAAAGGATTATTATTGCCGGAAATTGAGGTACAGGAAGGATCGGAAAGAATTCCTTTGTCATTCAGTCAGGAGCGTTTATGGTTTATTGATAAATTAGAAGGCAGTCTTCAGTATCATCAGACGTCAGTATTAAGATTAAAAGGCAAGCTGAATACAGATGCATTGTCACATGCATTGCAGAAAATTGTTAACCGTCATGAAATTCTGCGCACGGTTTATCGTGAGGAAAACGGTCACGGATATCAGCACATTATAAATTCAGACGGCTGGCAATTGTGCTTTACCGACTGTCCGGATTACAAACAAGATCAGACCGGGTTACGTGAGTACACAGAGAAATTATTCTTAGCACCATTCGATCTTTCAAAAGACTACATGTTGCGCGCTACACTTATCAGGCTTGATGAACAGGAGCATATACTGGTTCTAATATTGCATCATATTGCAACTGACGGGTGGTCTACTTCCATTATTGTAAAAGAATTAATTGAGATATATGAATCATATGAAGAGAAGAGGCAGCCTAAGCTCCTTCCTCTGAAAATTCAATATTCCGATTATGCCGTATGGCAGCGCAAATATTTACAGGCAGATATATTAGAAAGGAAAACAGATTACTGGAAGGAAAAGCTGAAGGGTTTCGTTCCTTTGCAGCTACCGACAGATTATCCGAGACCTCCGGTTCAAAGTACAAATGGAGCCAGGACCCGGTTCAATATTGACAAAGTGCTGAGTAAAAAATTGAAGCAGCTTAGTCATCAGAATGGTACAACTTTGTTCATGACATTACTGGCTGCTTTTAAAGTGTTGTTGAACCGTTATAGCGGTCAGAAGGATATTTGCGTAGGTTCTCCGGTATCAACACGTACTCAACAGGATCTTGAGGGACTCATCGGTTTTTTCATTAATACTCTGGCTCTGAGAAGTGATCTAAGTGATAATCCCACTTTTAATACGCTGTTGCAAAGGATAAAGACTACAGCTCTTGAAGCATTTGCACATCAGGAAGCACCGTTTGAGAAAGTAGTCGAAGCGGTGGTGAAGGAACGTGACATGAGCCGAAATCCGATTTATCAGGTACTGTTTTCATTGCATAATAATCCTGAGATTCCCGAAATGCGATTAGGAGATTTGACTCTTTCAATTGAAGACAATGAACACATAGCTTCCCAGCTTGATATGATATGCAATATTCAGGAAACTGATTTTGGATTGCATGGGGAAGTTGAATTCTGCACGGATCTTTTTAAGAGGCAGACAATTGACAGAATGATGAGTCATTTTAATGAGCTCCTTAATTCAATCGTAAATTCGCCGCAGGCAAAGATAAGTGAGCTGACAATACTAAAGTCCGTCGAGATACAAAAGCTGTTAAATGAGTTCAATAATACAGAAGCAGAGTATCCGAAAGACAAGACAATCATAGATATATTTGAGGAACAGGCAGCAAAAAATCCTGATAACACCGCATTAGTCTTTGAAGATAAACAATTAACTTATAAAGAGCTCAATGAGCGTTCAAATCAACTGGCTCATTATTTAAAGAGCAAAGGTGTAAAGGAGGAAGTACTTGTACCGGTTTGTATTGAGCAGTCAATAGAAATGATCGTCGGAATAATTGGTATCATGAAAGCAGGAGGAGCTTATGTGCCGGTTGATCCGAAATATCCTGCCGACAGGATAAAATTTATGCTTGAAGATACCAATGCTTCAATAATTTTAACCGGCAATGAATGTAAGTCCGCAATACCCGGGTCTGAAAAATGGGATGTTATAACCATAGATGGTGACCTGTCTGTAAGAGCCGAAATATCTGCAAGCAATCTCAGAGCAAACATTCTTCCACATCATCTTGCATATGTGATATACACTTCAGGCTCAACAGGAACTCCGAAAGGGGTAATGGTAGAGCACGGAAATTTATACAGCTATCTGTTAAATAATAAGACAAAATATGTCACGCAAAAAGAAAGCACCTCCGGAAGTTTTATTCATCTGTCATTTACGTTTGATGCTTCGCTAACAGGAATGTTTATGCCGTTGTTGTGCGGAAAGCCGGTGGTAATAGGATCCAGACGGACAGTTGATGTTTTTGAAGACGAGAATCTTCTAAAACATGCTCCATATGATTTTATAAAAATAACACCATCGCATATTGAATTTTTGCAATCAAAGATAAAAGCATCAAACGGAGATTTATTAACCGGAAAACTGGTAATCGGCGGGGAGGCATTACACAGGAGTCAGTTAAAATATTTTATTGATGAAGGACTGGATATAGAATTAATAAATGAATACGGTCCGACCGAGGCAACTGTCGGATGCAGCTCATATAGCTTTGATAGACTGAATGATAGTGAATATATAAAGAATGATATACCTGTAGGAAAGCCGATAGATAATGTACAAATATATATACTGGGGGAGCATAATGAATTATTACCAGAAGGAATTACAGGTGAAATAAGTATAGGCGGAGCGGGGGTAGCTCGTGGCTATTTAAACCGTCCGGATTTAACTGCCGGGAAATTTATTACTGATCCGTTCAGTAAAATTGCCGGAGCGAAACTATACAAGACCGGAGATCTCGGCTTCTGGTTACCGGATGGTAATATAATGTATTCAGGTAGAAAGGATGAACAGGTAAAGATACGCGGATACAGGATAGAATTGGGAGAAATAGAGAGTGTTCTTCAGCAATGTGATTTGGTAAAGCAGGCGGCAGTGATTGTAATTGAGAGTAAGGAAGGCGTCAGGCGATTAGTAGGGTATGTAGTAGCAAATGATGTATTTGACAAAGAAGCGGTGCAGAATTATCTGAAGAGCAGACTGCCGGAATACATGATACCTGTTCAGTGGGTCGAGCTTGAAAGCATGCCTCTTACTTCAAACGGAAAGACAGACAGGAAAGCTTTGCCGGATCCTGACATATCGCAAAGAATTAGTAATGAGTTTACCTCTCCGCGCAATGAATTCGAAAAAACAATGAAAGAGATCTGGCAGGATTTGCTGGAAGTTGAATCAATAGGAATTCACGATAATTTTTTTGAACTGGGAGGAGATTCAATAGTAATCATTCAGGTTGTGAGCAGGGCTAGACAATCGGGATTTGAGATTCAGGTGTCAGATGTCTTTGCTAACCAAACTATTGCCGGGTTATCTGCATTGATATCACAAAAAGGTGATTCTGTGAGTGATGTTTCGGGTGAACAGAATCTTTTATCCGGATCATGCGGACTTCTTCCGATACAGCAATGGTACTTTGAAGGAGCAGGTTCCGATATTTCTCACTTCAACCAGAGTGTGTTATTATCAATTGACAAATCTGTAACACCGGAAATGCTGAACAGAGCTGTTGAGTATTTAACAGCACATCATGATTCACTTCGTTTTATTTATAATAAAGAAGACGGACTTTGGAATCAGAAGTACGGGAATAATACAGGAGCGTTGATTACTGTCGATTTACAGGCATCCGATGAAACCATGCTTGCTGAGCTGATAAAAGAGCATTCAGAAAAATATCAGAGAAGTCTGGATATTGAAAAAGGTGAGCTGGCCAGATTTGTGCTGATGCAAACACCTCAGAGAGAGACACACAACAGAATATTAATTGTAATTCATCACTTGGCAGTTGACGGTGTTTCATGGCGCATATTGTTAGATGATTTAGATCTGGTGCTTAATGATTTTCAAAATGGAAAAAAACCTGATCCCGACAAGAAAAGCAGTTCGTATCGTCAGTGGTTCGAGGTGTTGGAGGAATACGGTAAAAGTAACAGGATAATTTCTCAGAGCCGGTATTGGGAAAATGTGACAGCCGGGTATGAACCATTAATCACCGATAAAATCAATACTGAAGTTATCAGGGTAAAGGATATGGACACCCATATTGTGAATCTTGATGCCGATCAAACACAATTTTTAATACAGGAAGTGCCTGCGGTATATCACACTGAAATCAACGATATATTACTTTGTGCACTTGCTCTTACATTGCGTGACTGGCAATTCAGGGATAAAATAGTAATAGGCATGGAAGGTCACGGAAGGGAGAGTATTTTTGAAGGAACAGATACGAGTCGGACAATAGGCTGGTTTACAAGTCTTTATCCAGTGTTACTTGAACTATCATCATTGGAAAACACAGCAGATTCAATTAAGAAGGTAAAAGAACAGTTGAGACGTGTGCCTGACAAAGGGCTTGGATACGGGGTTTTAAAATACATAAATAAGGATGAGAAATTTTCAGGTAAGGAGTGCTGGGATATTGTATTTAATTATTTAGGACAGCTTGATAATGTAGTAAGCAAAGGCAAATGGATTTCTGCAGCTAATGAATCTAAAGGTGCAAGCATTAGCGAGAATAATATTGCAAGAGAAAAACTTTCGGTACTAGGAATGATACAGAGAGGTGAGCTTATACTAAACTGGAATTATAGCAGCCTTCATTTCGAAAAGGAAACAATAATACGGCTTTCTGAAAGTTATAAATCGAATCTGGAGCTGCTGATATCTCATTGTAAGGAGCAGCAAAAATCCGGTACGGTATTTACGCCCTCAGATTACGGACTTGGTCAGGAAATCAGTAATGAAGAGCTTGATAAATTTCTTGAAGAATCATACGAAGGAATTAGAAGAAGAGAGTCTATACAAGGGATGTACCGTTTGAGCGGATTACAGCAGGGTATGCTTTTCCATGCATTGTATGATTCGAGTGCCGGAGCTTATACAAATCAGCTTAGTTGTGAACTGACAAATCCGGATCTTGAGATTATCAGAAGAAGCTGGAATCATGTGATAAGCCGTCACAGTGTGTTAAGAAGCGGATTTTATTATGATGCGTTCAGCATCCCGGTACAATGTGTTTACAGGGATATCGAGCTGCCGTTAACGATTTTAGATTACAGTGATCTCAGCAGGGAAGAACAGATGTCAGCTATCAGAGAATATGAAGCATCAGACCACATGAGGGGATTTGACTTTAAATCCGTTCCGCTGATGAGGATAGGATTGATAAAATTAGATGAAGGAAGTTATTATATGCTGTGGACTTCACATCATATTTTATTTGACGGTTGGTCACTGCCTGTTTTACTGGAAGAATTCATGAGCACTTATGAATCGCTGATATCATGCGGACAATTGGTTGAAAAGGACGAGGATCTTTATGAAGATTACATAAGGTATATACAGCGAATTGACAAAGAGAATGAAAAAATTTACTGGCTGAATAATCTTGAGAATGTAGAGCATGGTACATTGCTTCCATTTATCGGATCAAATGAAGACCGGAACAGGGGTGCAGGAGTTTATGAAAAATTATCATTGGAATTGGATAAAGCTGCATCCGAAAAAATTCACAGTTATTCAAAAAAGCATAGGCTGACAGTAAACACAATAATTCAGGGAGTCTGGTCTTATCTTCTGCATAGTTATAACGAGAATGACGACATAATATACGGGGTCATAGTGTCCGGACGTCCTGATGATTTTCCGGGAATAGAGAAGCGCGTCGGACTTTATATCAATACTCTTCCTCTGCATTCCCGCATTGAGCCGGACAAACAAATTCCCGAGTGGTTATCGGGCATACAGGAAGGACAGGTATCTTCAAGAAAGTATCAGTATACACCTTTGCATGAAATACAATCCTGGAAAGGGATACCGGGCGATTTGTTTGACAGCCTGATTGTATTTGAGAATTATCCAGTGAGTAAAATAATATCATCAAGACAATGGAGTCTGCATATAAAAAATGTAAGGATGCAGGAGCAAAATAATTATCCGCTTTCAATAGTAGTCGGAAGTGACGAAAAGATTGACATCTCTTTCAGCTATAATACAGCACTGTTAAAGAAAGAGTATATTAACGGTATAGGCAGACATTTTAAGAATGTATTGCTGGAAATGATTTCAAAAGAAGACTCCTGCATGGCTGATATTAAACTGCTGACAAAAGCAGAGGAAGATCAGCTTATAAACGGGTTTAATAATACAACATCCGGTTATCCGTCTGATAAAAGCATTGTAGAATTATTTGAAGAGCAGGTCTTAAAAAACCCTGACAGTATTGCGCTTGTGTATGATAATCAGCAATTAACGTATAAAAAGTTAAACGATAGATCAAATCAGCTTGCCAGATATTTACAAAGTCTAGGGGTTAAAAATCAATCATTGATCCCGGTTTGTATTGAACGCAGTCCGGAGCTGATGATAGCAATATTGGGAATACTGAAAGCGGGCTGTGCTTACGTACCCTTAGATCCGGAATACCCGGAAGAACGAATTAGGTTTATGCTTGCCGACACAGGGGCTGAGTTAATCTTAAGCAGCAGTGAATGTATAAAGAAATTACCGGGCTTGGAAGATTTTGAAATAATTGAATTGGACAGAGACTTGAGTTTAATCAATGATCAGCCGGCTGACAGTGCAACGACTGACATACAACCTCATGATCTTGCTTATGTTATTTACACTTCAGGTTCTACCGGAAGACCAAAGGGAGTGATGGTGACACACAGGAATGTAGTGAGTTTGGTAAAAGGAGTTGATTATGTAACTTTAGGGAAAGATGACATTTTATTATCAACAGGATCATTGTCTTTTGATGCGACGACCTTTGAATACTGGAGCATGTTATTGAACGGAGGACAGCTGATATTATGTTCGGAGAATAGACTGCTTGACATTGAACTTCTCAAAGAAGAGATAAGAACCCGTGGTGTAACAATGATGTGGTTTACTTCAAGCTGGCTTAACCAATTAGCCGATAACGACATAACAGTATTTGAAGGATTGAAAACCATATTAGCCGGAGGTGAAAAGTTATCGGAGTATCATATTGAAAAATTAAGAAAAACATATCCAGAAATTGAAATAATAAACGGATATGGTCCGACTGAAAATACAACATTTTCATTAACTTATAATATCACTGAAACAGAGATACAAAATTCAATCCCGATCGGGCGTCCGTTAAATAACAGGACGGCGTATGTATTGAATGAATTGCTGCAGCCGGTTCCACCCGGTGTTTCAGGAGAGATTTATTTGGGAGGTGCAGGATTATCCGAAGGATACTTGAACCGTCCCGAACTGAATGCCGAAAGATTCATAAAAAATCCTTTCAACCATGACACAGGATCAAGGTTATACAAATCAGGGGATACAGGACGATGGCTGCCTGACGGAAAAATAGAATATCTCGGGAGAAGGGATGATCAGGTAAAGATAAGAGGATACAGGGTTGAACTGGGAGAGATTGAGAATGTACTGCAGCGGTGTGAATCAGTGAATCAGGCTGTCGTTATTGCAAAAGAAGATAAACAAGGAACCCAGAGACTTATATGTTACATAAACTCAGATGAAGATTATAATCAGAAAAGCATCATGTCATATCTGGAAAGTCAGCTTCCTGAATACATGATTCCTTCACAGTTTGTAAGGTTAGATAGTTTCCCGCTGACTCCAAACGGAAAAATTGACAAAAGAGCATTACCTATACCTGATATTAATGAATCAATAAAAGAGCAGTATTCTGAACCACGAAATGACATTGAGGTTTATTTAACAGAATTATGGACAGAGCTTCTTGAAGTAGATAAAATAGGAATTCATGATGACTTTTTTGAACTCGGAGGACACTCTCTGCTTGCAATACGACTGATTTCGGCAATTCGTAAGAAACTGGAAATTGAATTAGATATTAATTCAGTATTTGAATTTACCACACCGGCAACACTGGCAGAATATATTCAGTCACAAAGCAAGGGCACATTGCTTCCTTCAATCTCTGTACAGGAGCGACCGGAGCATATTCCGTTATCATTCAGTCAGGAACGATTATGGTTTATTAATGAACTGGAAGGAAGTCTGCAATATCATGTGCCGGCAGTTTTGCGGCTGAAAGGAAATCTGAACAAAGAGGCTTTTGAACATTCTTTAAATACAATTGTGAGCAGGCATGAAGTACTGCGAACAGTCATTCGACAGGAGGAAGGCAGGCCGTATCAGTTAGTAAAAAGTGAGCAAGGAAGTTATTTAAATATCATTGACGGCGCAGCATATAAAGATAACCGCGACGGCTTGCAGGAACTGATACGTAAGCTGATTATGAAACCGTTCAATATGTCGGAGGATTACATGTTCCGGGCTGATCTGATTGTTCTTGAGGAACGGGAGTTTGTTTTAGTCTTAACTACTCATCATATCGTTTCAGATGCCTGGTCAATTTCAATTATGGTTAAAGAGTTTGCAGAACTGTATAATTCCCATCTGGAAAAACGTCCTGCAGAATTACCTACCATAGAAATACAATATGCAGATTATGCAATCTGGCAAAGGAATTATTTACATGGAGAAGTGCTGGGTGAAAAGCTGGGTTACTGGAAGCAAAAACTTGACGGAGTAATTCCGTTGCAGCTTCCTGCTGATTATCAAAGACCGTTGTCACCAAGCATAAAAGGTGCTTCAGTAAGTTTTGAAATTGATAAAGAATTAACGGGAAAATTACAGGAGTTGAGCAACAATGAAGGAGCGAGTTTGTACATGACCTTGCTCTCTGCATTTAATGTTTTATTAAACCGTTACAGCGGTCAGACGGATATCTGCGTTGGAACATCAACCGGCAGCAGGCAGCAGCATGAGATTGAAGGATTGATCGGATTCTTTGTCAATACACTTGCATTGAGAAGTGAAGTGACACCGGATCTGACATTCATTAAGCTGTTGAAACAGGTAAGACAAACCACACTCGAAGCATATTCACATCAGGAAGTCCCGTTTGAAAAAGTTGTTGATGTGATAGTAAAGGAAAGGGATCCGAGCAGAAGTCCGCTGTTTCAGGTAATGTTAGTACTTCATAATACACCGGAGATTTCTAATCTGCGATTGGGAGAAGTTGAGCTGACCGGAGAAGTATTTGAGAATAACGTATCGAAGTTTGAAATTACATTTTTTGTAGATGAGATTTCGGATGGTCTGCGGGTTTATGTACAATACCGTTCAGATCTTTTTACTGCCGGAACTATAAGCAATATGACAGTTCACTTTAAGCAGCTGCTGAAATCAATAGTAAAAGATCCGCATCAGAAGATAAGCTCACTACAGATGCTGAC
>CAYNTN010000105.1:0-17036 GCA_964399995.1 uncultured Ignavibacteriaceae bacterium | reverse complement strand
AACAACCAAAACTTTGTTGCAACAAAGAAAATGGTTCTTATCAAATAAGATTTAGTAATTAAGAAATTAATATTATAAAAGCCGGAGAATTTCTCCGGCTTTTTTATTTGTTAATAAAATTCTCAAAGCTAATCCAGAACGCACGACTTCTTTAATCTAGATAGAAGCTACGAAAAAATAGCAAATCAGAGACTTCAGTCTGACATTGCTCTGCATCAATTGTAAGGATGACAGACAAGAATGTCTATCCTACTGCAGGTTCAGTATCACTGAATTTTACTAAATGGTGACAGCAGTGTAACTCTGGAGGATATTTTAATCCCAAATTGTTCAATAGAATTTTTTTTACCACTTAGGCAAAGAACACTAAGGGTTTGAAGGAAATTTGAAACTATAAGAAAAAATTCTTTGCGATCTTTGCGCACTTTGCGTTTAAAGACTTTTTAAAGTTTCTATTGAACAATTTGGGATTAAATAATCTAATCGTTAAATAAATGTATGATTAATGATTTTAATACAATCTTTTAGACTGTCTGATTTTTCAAAGTTATAATATACCGTAAAATCCAATTCAATTTTATTTCCATCCATTCGAAAAAAATTTCTCCCAAATCAAAATTCAAAAAAATGGTGATTTTTTAAAAAAAATTTCTTTGCTAATTTAAGGTAATAACATTTATTTTTGAGTAGAAATAATTAATAAATCATCTAAAAACAAAAAGGAGAGTAGAAAATGAATTTCTTAAAAGACAATTTTAAGATTTTTGCTGTATTATTTGTTTTGAGTATCGGTAATAATTCCCATGCACAGATGTTTTGGAATCAAACCTGTCAGTTTGCGGGTACAGGGACAAGTTATATTTCAGTTCCTAACTCAGCCGGAGTGAATCTGACGGGTGATTTTACTCTTGAAGCATGGGTAAATCCGACATCTGTTTCAGGTACGGAGAAGGGTATTATTTCAAAAGGATCTGTTCAGGGTATCTCATTACGATATGCCGTAAAAATCAGTACTACAGGAAGAGTTACGATATCAACGAATGGAGTTCTAAGGCTAACAAGTACTACTGCACTTACTATTAACACCTGGACTCATGTTTGTGCAACATTTAACTCCACTACCGACAGTTTTGCTATATATCTGAATGGTGTTAAAAATATTGGTGCTGTAGTTGGATCTGCAGAGCCAAGTTCAAATACGGATTCACTTTTTATAGGTGTGGCAGGTTCCGGCTTACCATTTGCCGGACAGCTTGACGAAGTCAGATTGTGGAATAAATCTTTAACAGCAACTCAAATTTCACAATACTTCAGGACATCATTATCGGCAACCAGTGGAAGATTATATGACGGGTTAGTAATGTCAATGCCTTTTCAAAGAAACAATTCGGGAGGTGTGGTTTTTACTACGGATGATAATACAGGTAATGGAAATAACGGCAAGGGACGAAACGTAACCGCAGTTAGTGAAACAGGAACAAATTACAGAACAATTTCTGCTAATGAGAGCTTAAATCTTTTTGGTTCAGGAGAATATGCAGCCGGAGAAAGCACATCGCTTGTAAGTCCGACATCTCAAATTACACTGGAAGCATGGGTGTATCCGCGATCTTTAACCAATAATCCGTCTGTAATTTCGAAGAACTCTGCTTCTTCTTACCAGCTTGGTGTAAATTCATCCGGGAAAGTAGTTTTTAATCCTAAGGGAGGTGCTTCGTTATTAGAAAGCAAAACAGTTGTAATCACAAACCGCTGGACACACATTGCAGCTGCTTATAATGGCAGCTCAGCATCAATTTTTATTAACGGAATTTTAGATACTTCGACAAATTCAATAACTGGAGCAATTGGTTCAAATTCAGATTCATTACTGATTGGAGCAGACCGACCAGCCGGTAGTTTAGTTAATTTTTTTAATGGTTTAATCGATGAAGTGAGAATTTCAAATTATGAAAAAACTCCTTCACAGATTAGCAGTTATCTTTATCGTTCGATAGATTCAGTAAATCAACCCGCTCCGGCATCGAATAATGTTTGTTACAATTTAGACGGAGCATTAAGCGATAATGCCGACGGAGGTCCGAGACTTTATATGAGAGATAGCGCAAAATTCAGCCATCCGGGCGGTGTAGCAAACATGCCGGTTTCACCGCTTTTAAGAGATGATTCTAAAAACTTCAGTCCCGGGTTTACAATACGGAATTCCGGAAAAAGAGTACCTTTAACCGGTGGATCCGGTACCACCGACGATACGCTAATCATTCCATTTAACGTAAATATTAATGACTTAAATATATTTTTGGCAATAAATCATTTTGATGAAACAAATTTAGATGTATTCTTAATTGCACCAAACGGTGAAACAGCGCAGCTGTCCACTGACGGTGTCACGGCAGGGGCATATGATAATCTGATAACAGTATTTGATGATCAGGCTGCTAATGCTGTAACTTCTACTGTTTTTACTTCATTTGCTCCTTCAATAAGACCTGATTCCAATCTCTTCAGGGCATTTGGAGGAGATTACAGCTTGGGAAGATGGATTTTACGTGTTACCGATGACGGGGGAACAGCCGATACGGGCAGATTAATTTCATGGGGTATTCAATTTAACACTTCACCCATTTCAGGCAGCATTACAACATTAAATCTAACTTCGATAATTCAGGGTTTCTGGGACGGTGTAGTCATGGCACAAGATACTATGAGAGTATATTTAAGAAATACTACCCCGCCTTATGTGATTACCGACTCGAGCAAAGTATTTCTGAGTTCATTAGGATTTGCCAATATCTCTTTTGCAAATACAGGAACTTCCACAAAATATATTACACTGAAACACAGAAATTCATTGCAAACCTGGAGTGCAGCAGGAGTTAATTTTAAACAGGATTCTACAACAACGTATGATTTCACTACTGCAGCAAATAAAGCCTATGGAAATAATCAGGTTCTTCAAAACGGGAAATTTACTTTATATAACGGTAATGTGAACGGGGATCTGTCTATTGATCTTACCGATTTGATTGAAGTATATAACGCGGGAAATGCTTTCACGGTGGGATATGATATAAGAGATGCTACCGGAGATAACTTTGTTGATTTAAATGATTTAATCCCCGTATATAATAATGCTTCTAATTTTGTAACACAGATAACTCCTCCGTAGCTTACATATAACTGAATTAATTTTAAAAGCTGAATGAGTTATATCATTCAGCTTTTTTCATTTGATGTATAAATCCAAGACCTTCGATTGCTGTTATTTCAACCTGTTTCAGTTATTTCAGTAACTTATAAGCTATGATTGCAGTTGATATTACAAACCGATTAATATATTTTTGTATACAATCAACCATACTAAACAAAATGCAGGGAAAAGTAAAATTTTTTACTTTTACTTGCATTTATTATAATAAAATAAATTTTGAAGAAGATCTACCACTCGTTTAAAATATTATTACTCACACTAAATATGAGTTTGGTATTGATATCGAATGTCTTTCCGCAGGGTCCCGGAACTTACTATAATTTAATTTCAACCTCTTCTGCTTCGTTCGTTACAGATTTAGAAAACAGGATAAGAAGTCCTTACACAAGAATTTCCTATGATAATTTTGACGAAACAAACATTGCAAATTTTGCTTCAATAAATAACGGCAACGGGACCAGGTCAGTATTTTGTGTTTATACAGGTTATGAATATGTTTACACCGGAGTATTTACATGGGGAGTTATGAGCCGTGAGCATACGTTTGCACACAGCTGGACTCCTACATTTCCTTCTACAAGTACAGATCAGTATTCGGATCAGCATCATTTATTTCCATCTCATCAGAATAATGCAAACGGAAGAAGAAGTAATCATCCTTTTGGAGTTGTAGTGAATGTGACTTACCAGTTTCTGGAAGGCAAAGTCGGTACTAATTCAATTGGCCAGACTGTTTATGAACCGATGGACAATCAGAAAGGAGATGTTGCAAGATCATTATATTATATGTGTGTGCGATATGACGGAGTAGCTGGAAACTCATGGAATTTTAATTGGCTGAATAATATTTCACTTCCTTCTCTGAGCGAAGCTCCTCAGGACACGGTTGTTTTATTGAACTGGCACAGGCAGGATCCGCCGGATAAATGGGAAGTAGACAGAAATAATTATATACAGTCAATTCAGCAAAACCGGAATCCGTTTGTTGATCATCCTGAGTATGTAAATTTTATAAGCTTTTATGATCTTACAAAAGTTAATCCTGTTTATTCACAAGAACCGTCCAATCATGTTTCTTCATTTTCATCTTCAGTAAACGGCACAGGAATTCAGTTAAACTGGAATGATGCTTCAGGTGCACAGCTTCCGTCAGGTTATTTAATCACGGCTTATAACAGGAACAATTACTTTTTGCCGATCGACGGATCGGTTTATCAGAATGATTCTGTTCTTACTGATGGATTTGCAGTCATGAATATTCCTTACTCTGATGACAATTCATTTGATTTCCTTAATCTGATTCAGAATACCAATTATTATTTTACAATTTATTCATATAGCGGAAGCGGAAATCAGATCAATTATAAAATTGACGGGACTTTATCGCAGACAAATGTTACCATTCCGCCAATATTAGCCTTAGAACCTTCAAATCACGTTACAGACTTTGCGGCAGTAAATGTTACCACTAATTCAGTTCAGCTGAACTGGACAGACGCTTTGCCCGGTTCTCAGGCTCCTTCGGGATATTTGATCCTTGCAAATACAAATAATTCATTTATCAATCCTTCGGATGGAATTCAATATTCAAACGATACAATTCTTTCGGATGGAAGTGCTGCAGTTAATGTAAACTATGGATCGCCTGACACTTATTCTTTTAACGGATTATTTACAAATACAAATTATTATTTCAAAATATTTTCATATAACGGAACAGGAACGCAGAGGAATTACAAGATTGACGGAAATATTCCGTTTGTAAATGCTGCTACAAACGGCTCGGCTCAACCTACAGTTTCAGTATTGCTTGATAATTTTAACAGAACAAATAATAACATTCTCGGGAGTACGTTGCCCCCTGATATTCTGGAATGGCAGGAAACAGAAACAATAAATCCATCTTCAATAATCCTGAGCAGCAGCCGTTCAAAACTACGAAGTACAAATGCAGGACGTGAATTCGCTTATGTAGATATGACGGGAATAAGCGGATATCCTGTTCAATTCAGCAGCTCTGCAGGGCAGCTTATATGGGCGATTAATTTAAGGCAATCCCGTGTTGATCCTTCAGGTTTCGATGCCAGTAATTATGGTGCAGCTTTTATACTGGGAAAAACAACAACAGATATAACAACAGGAAACGGATATGCTGTTGTAATCGGGAACAGCACAAGTACGGATCCAATTCGCTTGGCAAAATTTACAGGAGGAGTTAATGCAAATTCCCGGTTTACTAACATTATTTCCGGCGGGGACTATGCAAATCAGTATTTAAGCATAAAGGTGGTTTATGAGTCAGCCGGAAATAACTGGTCTCTGTATGTTGACAGCAGCTCATCAGGTTTTCCCAGAACAGATCCCAGAGAAACAGTAACACAAATCGGGTTTTCATCTGATAATACTTACACATCCGCAGCTCTTTCAAATCTTGGAATATTATGGAACCACGCAACAAGTACCAATGACTCTCTCATATTTGATGATGTTTATGTTCCGTCTGCAGCTTCGACGGCACTTATCATAAATGTTATTTCCGAGGGTTATTTTAATGCAGGTTCCGGGAGTTTGAATATTAATGACACAATGACTGTATATCTGAGAAATCCCGCTGCTCCGTACCAGGTGATGGATTCATCGAAAGCAGTAATTGACTCAATAAATTTTCAAGGAGCATTTGAATTTGAGAATATACAATCAGGAAATTTTTATATTGAAATCAGAAGTAAGAATTCGATTGAAACCTGGAGCAGAGTTCCCAGGACTATTACTGCCGGTGTTTCAAATCATTATGACTTCACGGATTCAGTAAATAAAGCATATGGAAATAACCTGACTCTGAAGAGCGGAAAATATTGTATTTACAGCGGTGACGTCAATCAGGATGGAACAGTTGATTTGACTGATTTGATAATAGTATACAATGATGCTGTAAATTTCTCTTCCGGATACATGAGTACGGACGTCAATGGGGACCGAATTGTAGATCTAACGGATTTGTTAATTACATATAATAACTCTGCAAATTTTGTTTCGAGAATAATCCCAAATTGAAATTATAATTTAGTGCAATTTTATATTTAATTACGGTAAAGTATTAAAATGAAGTTCACGGCATAAAGTAAAATGAAATTATTAAAATTAATTGTCCTTTGTTTTTTGATAACATCTTTGACTGTCAATGCTCAGCAGCAACTAAAGATCATGACGTACAATCTGCTGAATTATCCGGGCACTGATACTGCGGTAAGAAATCCATACTTCAGAACTATTATGAGTGCAGTCAATCCGGATATATTGGTTGTATGTGAGATAACATCACAATCCGGAGTTAATTCATTTTTAACTAATGTAATGAATGCCGGCTCAGTTCAATATAGTGCCGGAACATTCATAAACGGCTTTGATACCGATAATGCAATTTTTTATAAATCATCAAAAATTAGTTTTATAAGTAATACTCCGATATTAACAGAGGTAAGAAATATCAGTGAGTTTAAAATTGCAGATAAATTTTATCATGATACTCTAAGGATTTACGGTGTCCATTTGAAAGCCAATGCTTCGGATTCATCCGTGAGATCGGGTGAAGTTGACAGCTTAAGAAAGAGGACAAACCTGTTGCCAGCAGGTTCGGACTTTATTGTTGCCGGAGATTTTAATATTTATTCTTCAAACGAATCTGCATATCAAAAGCTGCTAAAGGACAATCCTGCCGATGACGGTAATTTTTTTGATCCTCTGAATTTAACAGGGATATGGAACAGAGCCTCTTATGCGCCGTTTCATACTCAGTCTACCAGGGTTAGATCATTTGGTGACGGATCTACCGGCGGTCTCGATGACAGGTTTGATATGATTTTATATTCAAATGCAGTAAAAAATCCGGGAGGGATAAAATTCATTCAGGGTTCTTATACGGCGTACGGGAATGACGGACAGCACTATAATGACTCGATTAATCAGATTCCTAATTCGGCTGTTTCAGAGCTTATTGCCAATGCTCTTCATTATGCTTCCGATCACTTGCCTGTATTTGCTCTGTTTGAATTTGGAAATGCGACTCTTTTGAATGTTAAAGTAATTCCGGAGGGAATGTACAATTTAACAATAAATAAATTAAACAGGAAAGACTCTGTATCGGTTTATCTTAGAAACACATTTTCGCCTTATTCAGTAATAGATTCCTCAAGAATTATAATAGATTCGGTATCCTTTACATCACAGGCGGTTTTCAGAACGGCTCCGTCAGGCAATTATTACATTGTAGTTAAAACTATAAACAGTATTGAAACATGGAGCAAAACCGGTTTTCAGTACTTTACAGACAGTTTAAAGAATTATGACTTTACAGGTTCTGATTCGGCTGCGTATGGATATAATCTGGTATTGAAAGGAACAAAATATTGTATTTACAGCGGAGACATAAACAATGACGGTTATATAAATCTCGAAGATTTAATATTTATTTTTAACGCTGCAAACAATTTTTCAACCGGTTTTTCAGAATCCGACCTGAACGGGGATTACGTTACGGATTTGGATGATGTTTTGATTACATATAACAATTCGAATAAATTTATTTCAAGAATCTCACCCTGAAGAATTATCTTGCCGTAAATTTAAAAACTTCCTAAAAAAATAAGAACGAAATTTCAGATTATTAAAGTGACAATTTATTAATAAAAAAAAATAGGAAAAAATTAGAAACATGAAAACGGTACATTTAAAACTAGTATTAATTTATTTACTATTTCCGGTATTTAGTAATGCACAATATCAGCTTCAGCCTGCTTTCCCGAATATCGGAGCTCTGAGTTATCCGCTTGAACTTCTTCACGCTTCAGACGGAACAAACAGGCTGTTTGTTGTGCAGCAAAGAGGGTTAGTATATTTATTTGACAATTCTCCATTAGCAAATTCAAAAAAAGTATTCATTGATTTAAGCTCTAAAGTATCTCCTGCCGGAGGTGAACTTGGGCTGCTGGGACTTGCTTTTCATCCTGACTTTGAAAACAACAGGTATTTTTATACAAACTATACATTTGACAGTGTTATAAGCGGTAATACAACGTACTGGTCAAGAATTTCCAGATTTACGGCAAGCAGTACAAATCCGGATACTACATTATTAAATACGCAGCAGATTTTATTAACTTTACGACAACCATTTAGCAATCATAACGGGGGAAAGATTGCATTCGGTCCTGACGGCTATTTGTATATTTCATTCGGTGACGGAGGGAGCGGGGGAGATCCGCAGGGAAATGGTCAAAGTCTGACAACTCTTTTGGGAAAGATACTGAGGATAAATGTTGATTCGGCAGGTGGCGGAAGACAATATTCAATTCCTGTTTCAAATCCATTTTACGGTAACACAAGCGGATATAGGGAAGAAATATATGCTTATGGTCTGAGAAATCCATGGAAATTCAGTTTTGATCTCCCGACTAACCGTATTTGGGCGGGAGATGTAGGACAGAATGCATACGAGGAAATTGACATTATTGAAAGTGGAAAAAACTATGGATGGAATAAAATGGAAGGATTTCATTGTTACGGGACATGCGATACCACAGGAAAGGGATTTATCAGACCTGTATGGGAATATTCACATTCGTTGGGGTTGTCAATAACCGGAGGGTATGTTTACAGAGGTTCAATTCATCCATTATTGTATGGAAAATACATATATGCGGATTACAGTTTTGGAACAGTCTGGGCATTAACTTATGATGGAATTAATCCTGCAACCAACGTTCAGCTGCAGGATACTAGTTTTTCTATATCCTCGTTTGGAGTAGACCAGAATAATGAAATATATGCATGCCGGTATTCTTTAACTGCCGGAGCAATATATAAGATAGTGAATAAAAATGTTGCTCTGATGGAACTGAAAGTTGCTGTCGAGGGTTTTTACGATCCGATAACTGACAAATTAAATATAAAAGATACGATAGATGTTTTTATCCGGCAGTCAAATCCTCCATTTAATCTCGTAGACTCAGCTCAAACGGTTATTGACTCTTTGTCACTTAAAGGTATGTGTTTATTTAACAATGCTCCGACCGGAAAATATTATATACAACTTAAGCACAGAAACGCGCTTGAAACCTGGAGCAAAGCCGGTGGTGACAGTATAAAGCGCGGAAATACAGTAAGTTATGATTTTACAACCGACAGCAGCCAGGCGTATGGAAACAATCAAATTTTAAAAGGTTCAAAGTATTGTGTTTACAGCGGGGATATTTATCAGGAAGGTTTTATAGAGCTCTCAGATTTGCTCTTAGCATATAATGATGCAACTGATTTTGGCACAGGTTATATAGTTTCAGATATTACCGGAGATAATGTGACGGACCTTGAAGACATTTTAATTGTATATAACAATTCTTCTAATTTTGTGATTTTAATGAGACCCTAGTTTCTATGAAAAAAACATTGTATAAAAAAAAATATGTATTAATCTAAATTATTATATCTTATATTACATTAAAAATTTAATAAACCTTTTAATAAATTTAATTTAAAAATAAAATGAACAAAGTTATCAAAATTTCATTTGCATTATTTCTTGCATTTGTTAGTTTGAATTCAGGAATCGCACAGCAGGATTCTATTTATGAAACACCGACTTATACACTTACAGCTGCAAATTTAACTAACCCGTCACCAAATACTCTTGAGTGGGATGTTTACCTTTTGCATACAAATCCGAGTGTTACACCTTATTTCTACGGGGCAGCACAATACTTCTTTAATTTCAATCCTGATATTGCAAATGGCGGTACACTCACATATTCAAAGGTTACAGGAGCAACCGGATCTCAATTGCCTCCTGCATATCAACCCGTAAATCCGTCCGTCAGCGGGAATATATTAAGGTTAGCTTCTAATCTTCCCGGATCTGTAGAAGATTCTGTGTTAATCAGCTCTACTTTACCGGGAACAAAAGTACTGAGGATGAGACTGAGAACATCTGCCACTGCTTTTGCAAATGTTCCATTAGGATTGCAATGGAGAAGCGTAGTCCCGGATCCATTCACTAAGTTGGCTGCATTTACAGGTGAGGATAATTTAACATTAATAGATATTTCTACACCATCTACTCATTTTATTGATACTACTTTTACGGGAACGGGACCGGTCACTACATCAAGTATAATTCCAACTGAATTTTCTCTTTCACAAAACTTTCCAAATCCGTTTAATCCGACTACAAAAATAGAATATTCTATTCCTGTGGAAGGTAAAGTAAGCATTTTGATTTACGATATTGCGGGAAGGGAAGTAATGAATCTTGTAAATACAAATCAAACAGCAGGTTTTTATTCCGTTAATTTTAACGGAGCAAATTTAGCCAGCGGAATGTACTTTTACAGAATTAATGTGGAGGGTGGAGAGGAAGCAAAAAATTTCCAGGCTACAAAACGAATGGTTCTGATAAAGTAAGAGAATTTAAATAATTTTTTATTTCAGGGCTGTCTTATGATACTCTCATAAGACAGCTTTTTTTTAAAGCTTTGGTCAGTATAGTTTGTCTGGATTTGAATATACTTTATTCTTTAAAGAATTTAAAACAATACCGGTTGCAACAGATATATTTAATGACTCACAACCGGTAAATGCATTTATTTTAATCTTAGCATAGTTTTTGTTTTCCAGAATTTTCTTACTGATTCCTTTTGCTTCATTCCCAAAAACAACCAGATATTTCTCGTTAATGCTGAATCGGAATTCAGTAAGACTTGTCTCGGCTTCAAGATCAGTTAAGATTATTCTAAACTCGTTTCTGTAATATTTTTCCAATTCCGTTTCCAAAATAACATTTTCTTCAATATTCAGATTGAATATTGCTCCTTGTGATGCGCGTATTACTTTAGAATTAAACAAATCAGCGGACCCTGTTCCTAACAACATTTTATTTACATCAAACCAGTAACAAGTTCTTATTATTGTACCCAGATTTCCCGGATCATTAATTGAATCAAACGCAGCAATTAATTTAGACTCCTGATTGTACTCTGAAGTCTTTGTATTTTTTTTTGAAACAACACCTATAATACCCTGGGAATTTACTGTCTCTGATAATTGGTTAAAAGCTTTTGCGCTCAGAAAAATAATTTCAATCCCTGATTTTCTTTCAAATAATTCGTTAAGGAAAATATTTTTTTTAAAATCATCCCGGATAAATATTTTTTCCAGATTTGAACTGTAAAATTTAGATTTGAGACACTCTTCGATGAGATGCTCTCCTTCTATCAAAAACTTATTCTCAGATTCGCGATGCCTCTTTTGCTTTAATAACGTATAATATTTTAATTCTCTATTTGTCAATCACTCACCTCTGTACTCAACATAATTTTTCTCGGTTTCATAAATCTTAATGGAATACAATTTTACATTGTCACGTTTTACTTTTTGCTCCAGTAATTCCCAGAATTTAATTGCCATATTTTCAGTGGTAGGGATTATCCCTTTGAACATTTCAATTTCATTTAAATACTTGTGATCTACTTTATTAAGAATTTCTTCCTGAATAATTTTTTTCAGAAGTTTTAAGTCCATCACATAATTACTGTTTTTCTCCGGAGTCCCTGCTAATGTTACTTCAATGTAATAATTGTGACCGTGAAAGTTATTGCATTTCCCGAAAATGGTTTCATTTTCTGCTTTTGAAATATTTGGATTTTCCAGCCTATGTGAAGATGAAAAATGTTCTTTTCTGGTTATGTAAAGCATCATATTGTTTTAAATTTTAATTAAATTAATTCTATTAAATAATTTATGAAATGTATTTCTTTAATAATCACGGATTAAATTTACTATGTTCATTAAGCATGAAAACCAATAACTGAATATGTGTATTTGCTGAAACCTTTTTACTGAAAATGTCTTATAATAAATAAGCGTAAATAGTTGTTGTTATTATCTTTTTAGTATTTAAGTTGTTTCCGAAACATATTACTTTTGCATACGTTATATTTTACTAATTCTCAATAGAATTTTACCAATTAATGAAAAAAATACTTGTCCTTTCTTTATTTATCTTCACCGTTTCATTTAACATAAAAGCACAGGAAACAATAGAATTAGAAGAAGCGATTAATATTGCTCTCATGAATAATACCACTGTCTCGAATCTTGAGAAAAACCTGGAAATACAAAAATTAAATACAGGAATTGCAAAAGGAAATTTATTGCCCACTTTGGATCTAAATCTCAGATGGAGCAGAAATAATACTTTTTCGGAAGGGACAGTGACATTTCAAAACGGAATTCCAAACATCGTTCCGGCGCAAGATACATGGATTAACAATTTTAACCTCGGGCTGAGTACAAATGTGACTTTGTTCAACGGGCTTTCAAATTTAGAACAAATTGAGCTTCAGAAAGAAAATGAAAGTTCTGTTTCCATTAATCTGGATAAACAGAAATATGATATAGTCTATAATATAAGCAGTGTTTATTTCGATGCATTGAAAAAGGATAAAATTGTAATTGCTAATACTGAAAATTTGAACGATTCAAAGGCTCAGCTGGAAAGTGTTAAGGAATATATGAATGTAGGGAAAAGAACAATAGCAGATGTATACAGACAGGATGTACAGGTAGCGCAGAATGAGCTTCAGCTGGAAAGATCCATTAATGAGTTTGAAAAAAGCAAAGTTGATCTTTTGCTTGCCATGAATACGGACATGGATAAGAAGTACATTGTTTCAGATAATAAAATCCGGACAGATTTATCTACCGCTGAACTAAAAGCCGTATTGGATAGAAATTCAAATACAGATGCCCTTGTTAATATCGCATTACAAAAGAGATATGACTATAAGTCTTCTCTTCAGGACATTGTGATAAGTCAGACTCAATACTCCATAGATAAAAAGAATTTATATTTTCCTACATTATCCGGATTTGCAAACTACAGTCTGAGCAATTCAAGAATTGAAAATGTACTGGATTTCAGGTCATTCAATTTCGGTCTTGCAATCAGCTATCCTATTTTTCAGGGTTTTAAGTTAGATAATAAAAGCCAGGCATCTGAAATTACCATAAAGCAAAAACAGGATGATATTAAGCAGCTTGAGCAGCAGATCAGAAGCGATATTAAGAAAGCATATATTGATCTCGAAACTCAGTATAAGCAACTTGAAATACTTGATCGTAACATTTTGTCAGCCGAGCAGGACAAGATTTTATCCGATGAGAATTACAGGATTGGTCTGGGAACATTATTAGATGCACAAACTGCTGCCGTAAAGCTAAATACTTTACGGATTGACAAGATAAATGCATATTATGATTTTTTACTTGCTGAGAAAAGACTGAAATATTATGTAGGAGACCTGAAGTAAACATTCAATTAAAAAATTTTTAATTATCAGAATATGTCAGAAACTACAACACCGGTAATACAACCTCCTTTGCCTGTTAAGAAGAAAAAGAAAAAAAGAAGTAAAAAATTGTTATGGATAATAGGCGGGTCACTTCTTGCAATTATTTTAATTGCCATATTAGTCTCTGGAGGTAAAGATGATATCATAACCGTTCAGACTGAAAAGATAAAAAAGAGAGACATAACTCAGATAGTAACCGCAACAGGAAAGGTTCAATCAGAGACTGAGGTCAACATAAGTGCGGAAGTCAGCGGAGAAATAGTATCTCTTCCTTTTAAAGAAGGAGATGAAGTTAAGAAGAATGATCTTGTTGTAAAAATAAAACAGGAAGTATTTGATCCGGAATTACAGCAGCAAAATGCGGCAATTCAGGTTGCAGAAAGCAACATCGCAGTAAATGAGGTTGCCCTGAGGCGAGCACAGCAGGAGTATGAGCGGCTGAATCAATTAGTGCAAAAAGGACTTGCAACACAAAGCGAGCTTGATAATGCACAAAATAATATTGATCAGGCTCTTGCAACTTTAAATTCAAACAGAGCTCAGGTAAATCAGCAGCGAACTGGGCTTTCAAGAATCAGGTATGATATTTCAAAAACAACAATTTATTCGCCAATAAGCGGAACCGTCACCCAATTAAATAATGAATTGGGTGAAAAAGTTTTAGGAACGATATCGAATCAGGGTTCTAATATTATGACAATTTCGGATCTTTCTAAAATGGAGTGTCAGGTAGAAGTAGGTGAGACTGATGTAACTCTCGTAAATATCGGTGATACAGCGAAGATTGAAATTGACGCTTTCCCCGACAAAGTATTTACCGGCTATGTATATGAAATAGCAAATACAGCAACAACGACAGGCCTCGGTACGCAGGATGCGGTTGTAAATTTTATTGTGAAGATAAGGATAGTAAACAACGAATTTGATCTGAGACCCGGGATGAGCTGTACAGTTGATATTGAAGTCGAGAAGAGGAAGGACGTTCTTGCTGTTCCAATTCAATCTGTGACTACGAGAGAGAAATTCATGGAAGGAATGATGCCGATGGATAAAGGGAATGAGAATATAAAAAGGGAATCTGAGGAGAAGCTCAGCAGGAAAATTAAGCCAAGGGAAGTGATCTTTATAATCGATAAAGAAGAAGCAAGAGAAGAAGAAGTAAAAACCGGAATCAGCGACGATGCGTACATTGAGATAATGGAAGGAGCAAATGAAGATCAGGAAGTAATCAAGGGAAGTTTTAAGGCAATTAATAAAGAGCTGGATGACAGTTCGAAAGTGGAAGTTGACAACGAGATTATGAAAAGGAAAAAGAAAAAATCTGACGATGATGACTAACAGTCACAATTAAAAACAAAAAATGGAAAATTCATTAATTGAAATAAGAGATATAACAAAACTGTACATAATGGGTATGGAAAAGTTATATGCGTTAAAAGGTGTAAATGTGAGCATTATGAAAAATGAGTATGTGGCAATTATGGGACCGTCCGGTTCGGGTAAATCTACATTAATGAATATAATGGGCTGTCTGGATACACCGACAAGCGGAGAGTATGTTCTAAATGGAAAAAACGTGAGCGAAATGGACGATGATGAACTGGCGGAGATCAGAAATAAGGAAATAGGATTTGTATTTCAGACTTTTAATCTTCTGGCAAGAAGCGATGCTTTGCATAATGTTGAACTTCCGTTAATTTACAGAGGTCTTGCAAAAGCGGAGAGGATTGAGAAGGCTACAGAAGCTCTGTATAATGTAGGTCTTGAAGACAGAATGAAACATAAACCAAACGAACTTTCGGGAGGGCAAAGGCAGAGAGTAGCAATTGCAAGAGCACTTGTAAATGATCCTTCAATAATATTAGCAGATGAACCTACAGGCAATCTCGATTCAAAAACAGGAGATGAAATTATGGGCTTACTGGAAGAGCTTAACCAAAAAGGTAACACCATAATTATAGTTACTCACGAAGAAGAAGTCGCTCATCATGCGCACAGAATAATCAAGATAAGGGATGGAATGATAGAGAGTGATACCTTAAGTGGAAAGGGATTGTCTAAAAAAGAGAAGACTGAAATAATAATTGAGGGTTAAGAAATGAATTTTTTTTCAGAAATAAAAGAGAATATAGCAATTTCCTACAAGGCTATTACCGCTAACAAGCTTAGGTCTTTTCTAGCTACCCTCGGGATTGTAATAGGCATAACATCCGTAACACTTATGCAAACTGCAATTGAAGGTATAAATCAGGCATTTGAAAAAAGCATTTCTGCAATCGGAGCTGACGTCTTATTTGTCCAAAAATTTGAATGGTTCGGAAAAGAGGACTGGTCATTTTACAGAAACAGGAAGGATATTACGATGGCGCAGTATAATTATTTAAATAAAAATTCGCAGACTGCTTCTATCATGTGCCCTTCAGTAGGAGGAAGCAGGACTTTAAAATATAATGACCTGGTTCTTGAAAATGTATTTGTTCTGGGTACTACATTCGAATACCAGACTACATTCGGACTTAATATAGAGGACGGAAGATTTTTCACACAAAGAGAATCAGACGGTGGATATCCCGTGTGTGTGATCGGTACGGAAATCAAGAATGCTTTTTTTGAAAATGCAAATCCTATAGGTAAATCAATAAAAATCGGCTCGTACTCTTTCAGAGTGATTGGAGTTGTCGAGAAGCAGGGAAGTCTTCTTGGTTTATTCAGCATGGACAACCGGGTGATTATTCCTATAAATAAGTTTTTCTCATTGTTTGGCGGTAAAAGAGGGTTAAGCATAAATGTAAAAGCCGAAGACATAAAGAATATGGATGATACCAAAGAAGAAATTATTTCAATAATGCGAAAAGCAAGAAAGGTCCCGTTCGGAGTGAGGGATGATTTTGGAGTTAATCAGCAGGAAGCATTCAAAACTACATTTGATAGTCTTACGGCATTGATAAAAATTATAGGAACGTTAATTACTTCACTGTCTTTAATTGTTGGTTCTGTTGGAATTGCGAATATAATGTTTGTTTCTGTAAAGGAAAGAACAAAGGAAATAGGAATCAGAAAAGCAATTGGAGCAAAACGCCGTACAATTTTATTTCAATTCCTGATTGAATCAATTTCAATATGTCTGCTCGGAGGAATCATAGGAATCCTGATTTCATTTCCTATAAGTTTAATTATAAATGCTTTTATTTTACCTACTGCAATGCCAATATGGGTAATTTTTCTAGCACTGTTCGTGTCAATATTATTCGGTGTTCTTGCAGGGTTTTTTCCGGCTTACAATGCATCTAAAATGGATCCTGTAGACTCACTAAGGTATGAATAAGTTTGTAAAGTTTGTAAAGTTTGTAAAGTTTGTAAAGTTAACAAGCTTAACAAGCTTAACAAACTTAACAAACTTAACAAACTTAACAAACTTAACAAAC
>CAYNTN010000104.1:0-17195 GCA_964399995.1 uncultured Ignavibacteriaceae bacterium | reverse complement strand
AAGTTTGTAAAGTTCGTAAAGTTCGTAAAGTTTGTAAAGTTTGTAAAGTTTGTAAGGTTTGTAAAGTTTGTAAGGTTTGTAAAGTTTGTAAAGTTTGAAAGTCTTTAAAGTTTGTAAACTCAATACCCAATACAAAAAGAATGAAAAAGTCTTCATTAAAAATAAAAAACAAACACGGGGATAACCTCAATACGGATCTTCGTTACAATACCGATTCAAAAGATTTACCGCTTGTTATCTTCTGTCACGGTTTCAAAGGATTCAAAGACTGGGGAAGCTTTCCTTATTATATGGAAAAAATTGCTCTGCAGAATTTTTTTGCTGTCTCATTTAATTTTTCCTATAACGGAGCAGGTGAAAATGAAAACGATCAAAGTGACTTTACAAGGCTTGAACTTTTTGCAAAGAATACTTTTTCGCGTGAGCTCGATGATCTCGGAAGCGTGATAGATTATTTGTTTGAACATAAGAATGAATATAATTATGATATTTCAAACGTAGCTTTAATAGGTCACTCACGTGGTGGAGGAATTGCAATTTTAAAAACTGCCGAAGATAAAAGAATCACGAAGCTCATAGTTCTTTCAACAGTAAATAATTTTGACAGATACAACGATGCAATGAAAAAGAAATGGAAAGAGACGGGATACTTCGATGTGCTTAACTCCAGAACAAATCAAATGATGAGACAGAATTATACATTAATTGAAGACCTTGAAAAAAACAAAGAACGTCTCGATATTCAAAAAGCCATAACTAAAATTAATGTACCTTTATTATTAATTCACGGGACACAGGATCTGACGGTTGATTATTCCAATGCCGAAGATTTGTACACACGACACATTGAAGCCAATAAAGATTACAAAAAAACGACCGAATTGGTTTTGCTTGATAACACAGGACATACTTTCGGAACCGTGCATCCTTATCAGGGAACGACTAAAGCTTTCGACGAAGTTATCACATTAACTCTAGATTTTCTTAAGAAAAAATTTTAACTGATGAATTTTAAATTTTCCCGATTTCAACTTCTTTTACCACAAAGGCTCAAAGACACAAAGAAAAATGCTTTGAAAATAAAATTCTTTGAGCCTTTGAGTCTTTGTGGTAAAAAGTTTTTATTAGTTTTATTTCTTTCATTGATCATAATTTTTCAAAGCAATACTCTTCTGAAATGTGAACCAACTGTTGTCAAAGGGAACTCAGTCAATGTAAGCGACACTGCAAATGCATCAAACGGTCACGAAGCAAGTCACGGAGACAAATTCGCACCAACGTATATATTACTTTTTTGCATAATCACCGGCGCGGTCCTCGGAAGATACTTAGCGAAGAAAATCAAGCAGCCGGAAGTTTTGGGAGAATTGATAGCAGGTGTGCTTATCGGTATTATCATGGTACAGATGAATTCACCCATCATGACATTGCTCAGACATCAGGATGATGTGGATAAAATTGTTAAAAGCAGTCTGGTTCAGGATATTACATGGCGTGAAGCCGTAGCTCAGAATGTACCGAAGGAATCCTTATCTGAAAATGGTTACGGAGCTGAATTAATAAGTATTGTAGAAAGTCCGGATTTTAACAGTTACAATCTTACCGTTCAGGCGATATTTTTATTATCGAGTTTCGGGGTTTTGATATTGTTGTTTGCTGTCGGACTGGAATCAAATATTGAAGACATGATGAAAGTAGGAGGACCGGCATTGGTCACGGCGCTATTAGGCGTAGTTGTCCCGTCATTGCTAGGATATTTTGTATCTCAGTTTTTACTGCCGGATCACGATCCGAATTTTTACTTATTTGTCGGCGCAACTCTCTGCGCAACGAGCATTGGCATCACGGCAAGAGTTTTTAAAGACATGCACAAGCTGCATATTCCTGAAGCGAAGATTGTTCTTGGAGCTGCGGTCATTGATGACATTCTCGGTCTGATCGTGCTTGCGGTAGTTGCAGGAATTATTTCAAGCGGCTCGCTAGAGATTTCAACAGTTGCTATTATTCTATTGAAGGCTATTTTGTTTTTGGCAGTAACATTATTTATCGGGGCAAAATTTCTAAGCCGGCAGGTAAAGGCAGCTGCGCTGATTGAGAACAAAAACACACGGCTCTTATTTCCGTTTGCATTGCTTGTTCTGATGGCATGGCTGTCTGATCTCATCGGACTGGCAAGCATTGTCGGAGCGTTTGCAGCAGGATTGATAATCAAAGAGGAATATTTTGACGACGCGCTTCAGGACAATGAAGAAACAGTTAAGAAAGTTATCGAACCTATTGAGAAAATTTTTGCACCGGTATTTTTTGTGATAATGGGTCTGCAGGTTGATATTTCGGCATTTGCAAATTTTAATATTCTCGGAGTAGCTTTGGCTTTAACTGTGGTTGCAATCATAGGAAAACTTGTCTCGGGAATATTTGCAAAAGGAATGGATAAAAAAATTATCGGCATAGGAATGGTACCGCGTGGTGAGGTCGGATTGATCTTTGCGGGAATTGGTAAAGGGCTTGGGGTTCTTGACGGAGCTTTGTTTTCGGCGATAATAATTATTGTGATCTTAACAACGTTCATCACTCCGCCTGCTTTGAAGTGGGCGTTTGAAGGATATAACCGCAAGAATCGTCAAAAGTGAATAGTCAAATGTCAAACGTGAAACGTCAAACGTCAAAATGACATTTCTCCATAAAAATTGAAGATGCAAATTTCATAAAATATAGATCTCCGTCAGAGTACTGGAGATTCTCTGACGGGGTTTTTTTAATTTGAGCTCAATCCATTTTAAAGCAGAATAACAAGCACCGTCCGGTTTTTAAGGTCTTAAAATCCGGACAAAATTAATTGAATTATTATATGCAAGCGTAAGGTCTGTTAAATCGACAGCGTTATTCCCGGTTACATCCGTAACTACATAACCTGTTGAAAAACTATTCGCACTGTTAAAAACATCAAGGACATCGGCGAGATTTACATTACCGTCCTGATTCACATCACCGCTAAAGACCGCATACTTTCTTTCCGGAGAATTATCAACCCGCATTACATTATTACCGAATGCAGTGGACGAATCCAGAGTAAAGTCGTATACTTCCGATTGAAAATCAAATGCGTTAAATGATCTGTAGCCTGAGCTCCAGGTCTCAACAGAGTTTCTGTGGTTCAATTGTAAATAATAATTCACGCCCGCATTTGCTGCGGTGTTAGTAAAATCAAAACTTATATCACCTTCGCTTTGCATCAGACCTTTTGAAGCAGCGACAATATTATACGGCGGAAAAATATTTCTCAGATTGCAGAGTATCGTATCCGTGATAGTAGAATTGGTTAGCGTATTATAGAACCCCTGCACAAACAAATTTGCGTTAAGGATCTTTTTCTTTTCTGTATGATTGTTAAACTGCATTCCCCACGCATAAAGCATTCCCGAGCCACCGGCACTGTTGCTGATTTCCATTCTCCATATGCCTTTTGTTTTGGATCCGTTGAAATCATTGTTCAGAATATTAAGAGGTTTTATTTTCGGAGAAATCGAGACAAATGTATTAATGTGTGCTAACGAACTGTCAGCCTGATCATCAAAGATTGAAATTATGTTGTCTGCTTCCGGCGCAAGCGAACTTTGATCGAACAAGATACAGCTTTCATTTTCCGGTGAGAATAATTTTATTGTAAGATTATCTTCGTCAGTATGATTCAAAGCTATAAAGACATTAATATCCGATATTGTTTCATTTTCATTAATGTAAAAATCCGCGCTTGTAATTGCATCTGAAATCCCGGATTCAATTGATAAAAAAGATTTTTGTATATAAAAACCTTCCTGAAATTCTTCCGATCTGATCAGAGGAGAAGCAGGTTTATAGCTCTGAGGAGTATAATTGATGAAGCTCGCATTATTTTTAAATGATAATTCAGAACCGGTTCCTGCAGAGTTTGTCAGGTATCCGTCAAAATTATATACAAACTCGTCAGCACCGGACAAGTCATTTGAGTCATCAACGCTTTGAAACAGAAAGTCATTTATTTCTTCCGGGCTCTTTGCTTTAAAAGTAACTCTGAGTTCATCAATGTATCCGTTAAAATTTATACCGGCTCTGAGCATGTTGTCGGAAAGCATAACATTACCAAGATTGCTTACACCGCTTTTGACACTATTTCCATTAACATAAAATTCATGCCTGGCGGTAATTGCTGAATATGTAAATGCCAAGTGAATCCATTTTCCTAATAAATTTGCATCCGCAATAATGTCGGATGTCAGATTAGCTGAATTAATAACAGCTTGTATGATATAACCGCCGTTAAATGCATCTATCCCTAACATATAGGGATTATCAGCATTTCCGTGATCCATTATCCATTGGGCTGAGCCGGTTGATTCTAAATTTATCCAGCTTTCCATTGTGATCTCTGCCGGACTTGAATTGTTAATGTTAAGTATGCCCTGCAAATAATCATCATCTCCGTCGAGATAAATGCACTCATTATAAACTGTTGTCACCGAAGGCCTGTTGCTTAAATCATATTCAGTTACACCTCTGTTCACTGTCAGCTGGTCATGACTTGTCATATCGTTTAATGTAAAGTCACCTCCGCTTGAATTATCAGGCTGAAATGGAAGTGATAAAACGAGATCGGAATATTTCCCTGAATTAGAAGCAATAAGAGCCCTGTAACGGTTTGAAATTTCTGTCGGTGTTAGAGTTGAATTCCATATTCTAATGTTATCCATCAATCCGCTAAAAGGATTATTCGAACCTTTTCCGATCCAGAGAGAATCAGTATTTGAAACCGGATCTGCAGCAGCAGCAGTGAATGAAGCATCAAGAGCTCCGTTTATGTAAACTGAAAAATTTCCGTTGGAAGAGTTATATCTCGCAGCAACATGAGTCCATGTATTGTTCGGAAGGACCGCATTACCGGTAACGCGCACTGTATTATTTGTACGGATTGAAATCTTGCCGTTTGAAAGCAGGACTGCATAGCCTGTAGATCCGGTATTTCTTTTTTGAAAGATATTCTGATTTGCAGGCGTGGTTGAATTTACCGGATTTATCCAGAAATCAATCGTAAAGCTTCCGGTAATATCCAGGCTTGAAGAATTTTTTACGGAGAAGTAGCTTGCATTCGTTCCGTTGAAAGAACATGCTTTATCCCAGAACAACTGAGCTAAAGTATTTTCCGAAAACAGAGCGGTTAAAACAATGATTGTTAAGATAAATTGTAATTTGAGTTTCATTTTTATTTCCTTTCGATTATTTATTTTTTAAAATTTAAAATTTCCAGCGAATAAAGTTCTGTGGCTTATTATTTTAAAAGTATCATTGATTTGGTATCACTCCATCCATTTGCTTCGAGCCTGTAAAAGTAAACTCCGCTTGGAAGTCCGGATGCATCGAATTCCACTTTATAATTTCCCGGGGTTTTTCGTTCATTAACTAATGTTGAAACTTCATTCCCTAAAACATCATAAACTTTAAGCGAAACAAATCCCAATTCCGGAATTCGAAACTCCAAATTAGTTACAGGGTTAAAAGGGTTCGGGTAATTTTGTTTGAGTGAAAAGTTATTGGCTATTCCAGTTGTGATTTGTGAAATACCTACAGGTGTTACCGATTGACTTGTCTTTATGACTGTACCGTCTGAAGCAATGCAGTAAGCAATTAACTGATCATTATATCTAACATAGTCAAGTTCAGCTAAATCAGTTGCGTCAGATGTATTTTGCAACGTCCATGTTAATCCTCCGTCATCGCTCCTTAAGATTCTATTGTTGGAAGTATTTTGACCAACGCAGATAAAAACCGTATTTGTACCGGAAACCCATGCCGAACTGCATGCTCCTGAAATGTTTGAATTAGTATTAACTGCGCTCCAGGTTTGTCCGCCGGTAGTTGTCCTTTCAACATCAGGAAGCAATGCATCCGTGAGTAAAATTCCCGTACTCTTATCATCCTTAAAATCTAAATCTCCTCCCAAATTTAAAATAAATCCTTCATTCCCTAAAGCCCAGCTTATCCCGGCATTGCTTGTAATGTATGATTGAGAGAGAGATGTGTTTACATTGAATATAAGAAATCCATAAAAGGAATTATCAATTACAAAAATACTGTGGTAATAACCGTATGAATTTGAAATTCCGGGAGCACTTTGCCTGAACCAATTATCACCTCCGTTTGTAGTTTTAAGAATGAAGAAAGGAGTTCCGAATCCAAGAGGCGAGTCACTCTGAGCAATGCCTAATTGCGGATTTGATTTTGAGAAAATTATTCCGTTAAAATATCCGTTGTCTCCGGTGGAATCAATTAATAACCAGTTTGCACCTGCATTGGTAGTTTTAAAAACTTTAGCATTACCTCCGGTAATAAGATTTCCGCCGCAATCACAAACAAATGCCGTTACTGAATCTTTTGCTGCAATTCCTAAAAGTCCGAATGGCAATCCGCTGACAGGAATTGAACTCCAGTTCACACCTCCGTTTACAGTGCGGTAAATAACCGGAGAAGTTTCCCCTCCGGCAGCCCAGACTGTATTTGAATCTGCTGCAGAAATGCTCGGATAAACCAGATTATTCAGCTTCCCCGTTACAATCCATTGGGATAATGACATTTCAGAATAAAATAAAACACAAAATGAGAAAACTATTTTGGGTATTAGTGTTTTCATTGATTTTCCTTTCATATTATTTTTTGAAATTGAAATTTGAAAAATGCCTTTCACCCGCCTGAGTACAGGCGGGATACCGGGCTTCTCCCTGAGTGACGTTCTGGAAGTTTTATAAAAAAGATTTATTTTTTTCTGATGTCACTCAGGATTAATTTTATGTTTAATTAAAATTAACATTGCAAAACTACGCTTAACTATTTTTTTTTCAAAACCAACTTTATCACGATTTACACCCCGAATAAAATTGTTTATTTAATCGTAATCTTCTAATTTCAATTGGTTTAAAAATATTTCCCCGCATCAAAGCACTTATTTTTCATTCAGCTTAACTTTTTAAAAAATGGTTAACAGCTCTTTACATGAAATTCTAAAAACATTCAGCAAAGAAGAACTTAAGAGATTTGAAGATCTCGTTTCTTCGCCATTTTATAATAAAAATTCTGTAGTTATTAAGCTCTTTGCCTATCTGAAAAAAAATGCTCCTGAATTAAAAGACGAAAATATAAATAAGGAAATTGCATGGAAAAATATTTACGGAAACAAAAAATTTGATTACGGGTTGTGGAAGAATCTGGTTTATGAACTGAACAAGCTCGCGGAAAAATTTTTGCAGATCAAAGAATCCGAGAGCAAAGACTTTCGTAACGGACTTGACATTTTATATCAGCTGAAGAAAAGAGCACTCAACAGGCAATTTGAAAGAAAGCTGAAATTTTACAGGGAAAAACTGAATAATGAAAGAATCAGCACTGATTTTTATTTTTATAACTTTAATTTCGAAATGCTGGAACAGGATTATTTACACGAATGGTCAAAGATTAAATCCCGGAAGCATTTTAATCCTGAGCAGACAAATAGAAATTTGCAGATCTATTATTTCAGTCTTTTATTCTCTCAAAATTACACATACATCAACTTTGATAAAATAACCCGGCAAAATTATGATTATGCATATCTGGAAAATGTATTTGAATTCTTTAATAATTCGGAAGCCGGTAACGAATTTTTTCCGAAAATGCTTTACAAAGCCTTGAAAATTGAATTAGACCCTGAAGATGAAAAAGTATATTTTGAGCTGAAGAAATCTTTTAAGGATAATCTGGAAAAATTAAACAGTGAATCAGGATATTCCATTGCAACAAGTCTCAACAGTTACTGTCTTTACCGCAGGATAAAAGGGGATAAAAACTATGCGGCAGAACAATTTGAAATTATTAAGCTGATGTTAGAGAATGATCTTTATCACAATGATCTTTTTGAATATATGGAATACATATTTTTTTATAACACAGTTGCGCTGTCACTTGAGCTTAAAGAGATTAAATGGTGTGAACAATTCATTGAAAGATACAAAGACAAACTTGCCCCGGCTAAGAAGAATGTTTATCTAAATTTCAGCATGGCAATGTTAAATGAAAAGACAGGAAAGTTAGAGGCTGCTCTTGAGTATGTATCTAAAATAAAACCGGAGGACTCCATTGAGAAAGCAGCAGTGAAGAGCATGGAAATAAACTATTATTTTAAGCTGGGATATTTTATGGAAATAAATTCACTCATTAAGAACGCTATCCAGTTTTATAAAGGAGATAAATCCATATCTTCTGAATTCAAGTCCCTATATATGAACTACTTTAAAGCTGTAAAAAAAATTGTGGATATAAGGCTGGACTACGGCGTAAAAAAATATGATGAACATTTTTTTAAAATACTATACAAAGAAATTGAAAATAAAAAATTAGCTCATAAAGGAACAGTATTACGAATGTTTGAAGATGTTAAAAATGTATTTTTATCCGGAAGATCATGATAACTATTACATCAAATCTATTTCCGATGTAAAGTAAACCGACTATAAAAAAAAGTACATTTGTTTTTCAAAAGTTAATTTTTTTAACACATTAGTTTCTTTATTTTTCATTTAAGAAGTTGTTAACAAGTAAATAAATAATCTTATGAACAGGAAATTCTACCTATTTTTCTTTGCAATTACCCTACTCCTAATTCTGACTTTAACATTTTTTATGCAAGTTGCTCATCAAAATAATAATAATGAAGTAACCATTTCTGAATCCGAAAAAGATCCGGGATTCATCCCCGCTGAAGACTGGTTCGCACTACAGAGAGCGTTTCCGTTCGATGAGATCCCGCAGGAAGAGTATCTGAAGTCAATAGAACAGGTAAAAAATATCAGAGCATTAAATCAAAATGATAACTCATCAGTCTGGACTTTAGCCGGTCCGACTAATATTGAAGGCAGAATTACTACAATTGCAATTCATCCGACCGATCCGCAGATAGTTTATACCGGAACAGCAAACGGCGGCATGTGGAAGTCAACCGACTTTTGTCAAAACTGGATCAGCATATTTGATGATCAAAATACTTCGTCAATCGGTTCTGTCGCAATTGACCCGGTAAATCCTGAAACAATTTACTGCGGAACAGGTGAGTCAAATTCGTTACGCAGTTATTATCCCGGTACGGGAATTTATAAATCAACTAATGGCGGCGCGAACTGGACTTTCATTGGTTTGGACAGTTCTTATTCAATAGGAAACATTTCCATTAATCCAAATAACAGTCTGGAAATTTATGCTGCTGCAGGCGGATGGACAAGAAGGAAGAATACACAAAGAGGAATTTATAAATCTACTGACGGAGGATTGAATTGGGTGAAAAAATTATATCATTCGGATTCAGTCGGAGCGATAGATGTGGTTATTGATCCCAACAATCCTACAAAAGTTTTTGCAGCAATGTGGGAAAGACAGCGAAGAGAAGATTATATAAAATACGGAGGAAGGAATTCCGGAATTTTTATTTCTACAAATTCGGGAGAAAACTGGACGCAGGCAGCAGACGGTTTTCCGATCAATGATGCAACAATGGGAAGGATCTCTCTTGATGTCTCAAGATCTAATTCTCAGATAGTTTATGCTCTGACGGCATTTGCCAACGGAAATTCAAGAGGATTATATAAATCAACTAACGGTGGAAGTAACTGGACACAGATAAATACAACGGTAGCGCCATCTTCCAGTTACGCATGGTTCAACAGGATTTGCAGAGCTGCTCCGGATAATCCGAATAAAGTTTTTTGCGGCGGTCTGGAAATGGAATTATCAAATAATGGCGGTACATCTTTCAGTTCCGTAAACAGCTCTCACGTGGATCAGCACGCCGTTGCATTTTCCTTATCCAATCCTAATTTCATTGTGATCGGTAATGACGGTGGAATTGATTATTCGACAAATGGGGGGACATCTTGGTTGTATAGTCAAACACTTCCGATCACACAATTTTATGCTGGCGATATTGATTTCAATAATCCGAACACAATATTAGGCGGGACACAGGATAACGGTACTGACAGAACTACCGGCAGCATAAGCGGGTGGAGTGATATTTACGGAGGTGACGGGTTTTATTGTCTTGTTGATTATTCAACCCCTTTAAGAGTTTATGCATCTTCACAAAACGGCGGACTTGGAAGATCTACAAACGGCGGTGCATTTTTTACAGGTGCAACCAGCGGACTTGATCTTAACTTCACTAACTGGATGACGCCTTTTGTAATGGACAAAAATGATCCGCTTACACTTTACTGCGGGACATATAAAATTCATAAAACAACGAACGGCATGCAGTCATGGACTGTGATCAGTCCTGACCTTGCTAATGGACACAGACAAAATCTCGGAACTATAACCACTGTTGATGTTGCAAAATCAAATCCCGATGTGATCTATTGCGGAACCGATGATGCAAATGTCTGGGTGACAACAAACGGCGGAACAAACTGGACTAAAATAAATTCGGGACTTCCTTACAGATGGGTAACGAGAGTAACAGTTCATCCGGATTCGGCAAATGTCTGTTATGTGACTTTGTCCGGATATAAAGTTGATTCGACAGGTTCTCATATTTTCAGAACTACTAACTTCGGATCAAACTGGATTTCAATAAAAGGAAATCTTCCCGATGCACCGATAAATGATGTCATCATTGATCCGGCAAATACAAATACACTTTACATCGGTACTGATATTACTGTAATGGCTTCAAATAATCTCGGAGCAAGCTGGTATGTACTCGGAGCCGGAATTCCATCCAATGTTCCCTGTCATGATCTTACTTTTCACAATCCAACACGCACGCTGATTGTGTGGACTCACGGAAGGAGTGCGTATAAAACTATTGTCCCGTTAGTAGGCATTGAAAATAATAATTCTCAAACACCGGTTTCATTTAAACTGGAGCAGAATTATCCGAATCCGTTTAATCCGGCGACTGTTATTCGTTATTCTATTGTGTCAAACGTCAAACGTCAAATGTCAAACGTGAAACTTTCTGTTTATAACAATTTAGGAAAAGAGGTAGCAAATATGGTAAATGAAAATAAATCTGCCGGAAGCTATTCTATAGAATTTCACGGTGAAAGCTTATCAAGCGGGATTTATTTTTATTCATTATTTATTGACGGAAAGATCATGCAGACGAGGAAGATGCTTCTTGTGAAATAGGTCAATGTGGAATTTATTAGTTTCCAAAAAAATCATTGCTTATAAATGTTAATAGTATTAGGTTAAAAAAGTTCAATTGAAAAGGAAAATTAAATATGAATATTCTCAGTAATCAGAATTACTTTTCAAAAACTTTCCTTAAACCATATTCATTGAAGCAAAACTATCCAAACCCGTTTAATCCCGTTACGAATTTGGAATTTGGGATTTCGGATTTGGGATTTGTTTCTTTGAAAGTATATGATGTACTCGGAAATCGAATTGTAACTTTAGTGAATGAGAAAAAAAGTCCGGGAGCATATTCAGTGAAATGGGATGCTTCAGATTTTTCAAGCGGGATTTATTTCTATTCACTAAATGTAGATGGAAAGGTTATGCAGACGAGGAAGATGCTGCTTGTGAAATAGTATCATATGATTACAAAGCGTGTAATAAGTTTTTTCTATCGGCAAAAGATGGTCAACAGGTTTATTTGCAAACCCCTCAAGCCGATAAAACTAAATTTTTACAAATCACTTTCTGCATATTCTATAAATTTACCAATATCGCTTTCTTTAAATTCTGCTGATATTATATTCTGAAAATTTTCATTAACTCCGGAATACAATTTACCAAATCTTTTATTCTCGCAGCTGCAAATATAATAATTATTCTTTTTTCTCAACATTGAGGAGTAATTTATCAGGACTGAAGAACGTTCATATTTTTTTTCCAGATAAGACAATAAACTTAACGATTCCAGGCATTGGACTAACCAGTATTTTGCTTCAATTTTTTTTATTACCGATAAGCATGTTTTAAAAGACTCCTTTGCTCTTTCAAATTCTCGTCTTTCCATAAATACATCTCCGGCATATTTAGTATTCAATGAATCCGTAGAAAGTTCTTTTATATCCAGTGATGATAAGCTTTTAATCTGAATTTCATAAGCTCTTTCAAAATTTCCCTTGTCAAACAACAAATGTCCGTATAAGAAATCAATTGTAACTTCAGTATAACCAAATCCCGAATCTCTGATTACACTTCTTGCATTTGACAGCATTTCTTCTGCATTATGGAGATCACCCTGCGAATGATACAGATCAAAGTAACCTAAATACAAATCGAACATCAATTGTTTACCGCCCGGCTTCTCTGATACTAATTTCACTGAATCCAGAATTTCCTTTGCCAAAATAAAATTACCGAATTTTATTTCTATTCTTGCAAGGTAAATTCTGACAAACGCAAGATTTCTTTCAGACAATATCCCGATCCGCGATTCGGCTGCTTCATTTAAAATATTTCTGGCTTTTATGAAATCTCCTTTATCAAAATGAAGATAGCTGAGATAGATTAAGGAGTTCGCCTCCCCGCTTTTATTTCCTGTCTTTTCATACAAGTCTTTTGCTTCCCGGCAAAGCGCTTCCCCCTTTTCATATTCCAAAGTATTTATCATAAGCAGACCTAACATTGATTTTACTCTCGCCAGAAAAGGATAATCATTTTGAGTTTTAAAAATTTCCAGACTTTCCAAAAGATAATTTTTTGCATCATCAAAAAGCGACATGTCCTGAGCAATAACTCCTGCATCATATAATAATTTTGCCCTCAAACCCGGGAAATTTTTTGTCGAATCAATGCTCAGTACTTTTTTGGCATTCGATAATCCTTCCTGTGAGATACCTTTTAAATTCCAGAATCTGCAGAGATAACTTGTTAGTTTTAAACAACATTCAGTATCATTTATTGTTAAAGCCTGATTTAATGCTGATCGAAGATTATCTATTTCCATTTCCACAATATCAAGCCATCTGTCCGAATCGGGTCCGGTAAAATTGCCATATGCAATTTCAGAAAATTCAAGATAGAACTGCAAATACTTTGATAATATTTTATCAGTTTCCCCGGATTCCTTCAGTTTTGCTTCTCCATATTGTTTTAAAGTTTCGAGAATTTTAAACCTGTCACTTTTTTCATCATAGATTATTATAGATTTCTCGGTAAGGTGACCCAGCAGATCGAGTATATCTTCCATTTTAATTTTATCGTCGGCACAGATTTCCTCAGCAGCTTCAAGTGTCCAGCCACCGGAAAATACAGACAATCTTTTCCAGAGTATTTTTTCTTCTTCAGACAGCAGATCATAACTCCAGTCTATCAATGCTTTAAGTGTTTGCTGTCTCGGGAGCGCAGTACGCCTTCCTCTGCTGAGCAAATTAAAACGGTCATTCAGCCTTTCCAGTATTTTTTCAACCGGTAAAACTTTTATTCTTGCTGCAGCAAGCTCAATCGCAAGCGGTATTCCGTCAAGCCGCTTACACATTTCTGCAAGTGCAGAAGCATTTTTTTCGGTTACGCGGAAGTTCGGATTTACCCATAATGCTCTTTCTATAAACAAGCGCGCAGACTCATATTCTACAAGCGCTTCCGGAGTGCAGTCAATTGAGGAATCGGGGACTGAAAGAGAAGGAAGCCTGTATGATTGTTCTCCAGCGCAATTTAAAGCCTCGCGGCTTGTTGCAATTATCCTGAGGTCGGGGCAATTGCTCATCAGCTTTTTGGCAAGGTTAGCACATTCATCTATCAGATGTTCGCAGTTATCTAATATGATAAGAATCTTTTTATCTTTCAGATAAATCAGCAGTGTTTCTTCGAGAGATTTTCCCGGGTCTTCCTTTACTCCTATTTCATTCATTACTGTCTGCAGAATGAAAGCAGGATCCGAAACAGGCGCAAGTTCGGCAATGAAAACTCCGTTTTCAAATTCATCAATAAGATCGGCACCGGTCTGCATGGCAAGTCTGGTCTTACCTGCTCCGCCGGTGCCCGTAATTGTCAGCAAATGTGTTTTGGAAAATAAATCTTTTACATCCCGCATTACATCTTCACGACCAATGAAGCTTGTCAGTTGTATCGGAAGATTGTTCGGTCTTGCATCGAGTGTCTTCAGAGGAGGAAAATCCTCACGCAACCCCGGAAATAAAATCTGGAAAAGCCTGATAGGCTGTATAACATCCTTTAGCCGTCTTTCACCGAGGTCTCGGAAGGTAATATCGGGTTCATTTACCGCATCAAATTTATCTCTCACCAATTCATAAACAGGATTCGAAATGATTATCTGCTCCCCGAATGCAGCCGACATTACACGGGCAGCGCGGGCAAGAGTGATATATCCCATATAATCCTTACCGTTCCATTCGGCTTTTCCCGAATGAATTCCTATTCTGACTTTTATCTCAGTATTCCCCCACTTTTCATTTGCAAGATTTATCTGAGCATCTACAGCGGCTTTGGCAGCATCTTCAGCTTTCTCAAATGCACTGCAGAAAGCATCTCCTATTATCTCAAAAACAAATCCATTATTTGATTCAATTGCCTTTTGTAAAATTAAATGATGTTTATCCAGAGCATCTTGAATCGTTTCCGGATAGTCCTGTGATAATTTTGTACTGCCTTCTATATCGGAAAAAAGAAAAGTTACGTTGCCGCTCGGAATATTCATTCAAATAAGAATTATTAATTACAATTTACAAATTACAAATTGTTGTCAATAGTTAATTTCAAAGTATTCTTTCATTCATCCGTGAACAGAATGTTTCAATTGATCATTATCTTTTTCATGTAATTTAAGAGCAAGAATTCCTCCGGCGCTTACTAAAAAAATTCCCAACACAGTCAGCGGTTCAGGAACATGATCAAAAATAATCCAGTCAAAGATCCCGGTAAAAACAACTATTGAATAATTGAACGGAGATATTTTTATTGCATCAGCATGTTTATATGCATACTGAAGCAGGAGCAGGTAGCTAACAAAACATACTCCGGTAAGAATCCCGAAAATCCAGATATGCATTGGAGGATTCGACCAGTTGTTAATTGCAAATGGAAGACTCAGCACAAGTGATATCAATGAGTAATAGAATAATACCGTGACAAATGATTCTGTTTTTGTAAGAATTTTCAGCGCAACATAAGCGATTGCAAGAAATATTCCTGCCGCCAGTCCGTAAAGATCCCCTTCCTTGATCAGTTCATCCGGACTTGGTCTAAGGATTAATATTATCCCGATTAGACCTGTAATAATTGCACGCCAGATTTTTTTATCGATAATACTTTTAAGCCAAAGAAAAGAAATTACAGGGATGAACAGAGGTGTTGTGTTATTCAGCAATGCTGCATTTACGAGAGGTATTTTTGTTATGGCAATTACAACGCAGGTGAAGGAGAGAACTCCCGTAATTCCTCTGACCAAATGAAGTCCGGGTTTTTTTGTTTTTAAATCCCGGAATTTATTTTTAGAAGCAAGTAAAGCTGCAATTGTAAAGCATGTAAAATACTGTATAAAAATCACCCATTCGACCGTAGCTCCCGAAGATTCTTCAAGTTTTACAAAAACTCCGACAATTGAAAGGAAAAGAAACCCGAGTACAGCTGAAATTGCGCCTAGTACTGTATTTCTTGACTCTGGATTTATTTCAGACATAACTATTTTACGAATTTATACATAAGCACACTGTCCATGTAAGTGCCGTCATCGAGCTTCATATCTTTCGGGCATCTGCCTTCTTCTTTGAATCCGAGTTTTTTATATAGAGCCTGTGCTCTCTCGTTGTTTGAAAAAACCGCAAGCGTGACTTTTTCTATCAAAGGATTTTTTTCAGCCCATTGTATCAATTCCTGAAGCAGTAATTTTCCAATTCCAATTTGCCTCCACTCCATCAATATGTAAAGTGAAAACGAACCCGCATGCTGTGTTCGTTTAAACGGACCGTTCTGAAAATCAATGTAGCCTATAACTTTTTTGTCAACTTCAGCAACGATATAAATCGAACCATCATTTTCCAGATAATTTTCAATTTTCTTTATTTCTCCTTCCTTTGTATAGATAGCTTCTTCAGGCTGCCTCAGCATGTACAGCTTTTCATTTACTATTTTCATATTTATGTCAATTAAATTTTCAGCGTCACCGGGACATGCATTTCGTATCAGGACATTAATCCCGTTCTTGGTCAAATAATTTTTCTCTTTTATACTGCCCATTGAATTTTTTAATTGATTAACCTGAGTAACTTGTCTCTGTTCTCCCAATCAAAGTTTTCTAAAATAAAATCAGCTCCGGACAGATCCTGTTGATTAGCGCCGTCGTTTGAGAAGCCAACAGCTGTCATACCTGCTGATAAAGCTGCGGTTATCCCGTTAGCAGAATCTTCAATTACGTAACAGCTTCCCGGAACAGTCTTTAACTCTTCTGCAGATCTCAGAAAAATATCCGGTGCAGGCTTTCCGTTTACAACTTCCTCTCCGCTAATTATGAAATTGAAATATTTGTTTAAATTCAGTTTACTCAGAACAAAATTAACATTTTCCTTCGCAGATGAGGACGCTACACTTAGTTTAATATTCCTTTCCTTTAAAGATTCCAGCAGATAGTAAATTCCATCCATGGGTTTTGTTATTAAATCCGAATCTAAAATTTCATGCATTCGCCTTCTTTCCATCTGCATAAAGTCGCTCACGTCATTTTTAAGATTATATTTTTTCTTTAGCATCTTCCACATTGGCAGTGAAGGTAAGCCTACCAGAGCTTTATAATTTTCATCATCCATTTCAATTCCGAATTCAGAAAATAATTTTTTATTCATCTCAAGATAAGCCGGCTCCGAATCTATCAATACACCGTCCATGTCAAATATTACTGCTTTCTCTGACATTAATCAAAATCATTATTTATTAATGCAAATCTGATGTGATCCTCCCATTTGTTATTTATTTTCAAATATTGCTTTGAGAAACCTTCCCTTTCAAAATTTAATTTTTCTAAAACACGGATAGATGCAGAATTGGAAGGCATTACATTGGCTTCGAGACGGTGCAGTTTTAATTCTGTGAATGAGACTTCAATAATTTTTTTAATTGCTTCAGTAGCGATTCCTTTTCCGTTTTCTTTTCCGTCAACACTGTATCCCAGAAATCCGCATTGAAAAACACCTCTGACTATATTTGAAATTATTATATACCCTATTACT